>CALLZX010000330.1 GCA_937858935.1 uncultured Ignavibacteriales bacterium
GCTCTTGTTCATGGTGGAAATATATTTATTACACAGAACACCGGAGTTAAGATTGATATGTTTCTTGTGCCCAGTAAATCTATAGACACAACGTTGGCTCTAAATAATTCTGCAGACTGGATCGTAAATTTTTATTCAAGTAATAAGTCTTTAGTGCTTTGGATTAATAGCAACAGCGGGGCAGTAACAAAGATTTCTGGTGACTAGCTATTTAAATACAAAGATCCTCTAGAATTGCACTAAAAATTATTTTCTAACATGTCTGAGTTAATTAACTCTAAAATGAATAACCACAATAGAGAGCCCAGTAATTATAACTTCCTGAAGCAACCAAATTGACACCTAACCCTGTTTCGAAGTTAATATCAACAGTTGGATACAAATTGAAATGATTATCACTTACTTCTATTTCGCCACTCCCAGATACCGCTGCAATTACTTGTGAATACTGAAGAGAATACCCTTCTCTTTTATCCAATCTATAATCATAATTTATCAATGAAGAATAATGAAGAAGCCCTGCATTTAATGAAAGTTCAAAAAAAAGCGAATTGCCTATTACAAAGACAGGTACAGTTATCTTGGCATTATAACTATTTATGTTTTTTAATGTGTTTTCCCAATTTATTATTTCTTTTGTGAATACGTAAAAGTTATCGATTGAGCTAGAATAATTATTAATAGTATTTTCTCCTGCTGTACTTTGTCCCCTGCTAATTGATACAATCAACTGTATGTTTATGTAGGACAAATAATCAATATAATCCTTAATGTAAATTTTATAACCTACTGCTCCTACAAATTGAGGTAAACTTGCTTTTAATTCAACTGAAGGGCCACTATAACTAGCTGGTTGTTCTGAATAACTTGGGAAAATTCTACTGAAGGTAACAGGAAATACCTTTGTTTGTGTAAAGGTATAGTTATATGGGGAATAACCGACATTAATTGAATAAATAGGTCTTGGGGCTGTTGTATAAGTAATTTCAATTATCTTTTCTATCATCTGATATAATTGAATCTTTTCAGCTACCTCAATATTTGAATCTGCAAAGAGGTACCAATTTTGAAGCATATATTCTATTTCATTTTCTGAATAGTTCTCTGATTGATTATTTGGGAGAAAATAATTGTCCTGAAAATTTTTTAGAATTAAATGTTGAGCTTCCATTCTGAGTAAATGATAATCCTTAGAAGAATCATAAAACAAAGAAGTGTCTCTGGCTATATATTGGTAAACAATATAATCTATCAAATTATGTTCAACCTCATAAATATCTGCTATTGCATCTTGACTTTCATAAGGATCTTCTATTAATTCAGATAAGTAAGATTCGCATTTACGCTGTACGGTTTGATTAATTGCACTTTCATTCAATTTAATTATCTGGTGGTTTAAAAATATATTGCGTTTCGATAAATAATACTTTTGTTTTAGATAAGTGTAATTATTTATTTCTTCTTGGTTCATATTTTTGTTATAAAGATTTTTAAGCTGTTCAATATTAAAATAAATGAGCTCGGGATGAATTTTACCTCTTTCTGATAAGCCCAAGTTTATTGAGGTTCTTAAAACAGGATTAGACGAGATTGATTCGGGTATAATATCTTTATAAAGTGAAATAAAGTCCTGAGCATATAATACATTTAGGTAAGTGGTGAATACAACTATTATGTTGAGTTTTAATAAGAACGATAAAAAAACAAATCGCTCATTATTTTTTTTAGTAGTCTTTTCCATAGTAGTTTAGCTTCTTTCGACTTTTGTATGGATAATAATGATTTGTAACAATAGCATCTTTAACTTGGATAATTTTATTTTGACTGGGAACCAAACGTTATAATTGCCCTTTTGTTAAACTCAAAAGATTATTAAGAATTTTATTTGTTAGTAAGCCATCTTTTCTCACCCTTAACTCTGCACCAACAACGTTATGGAATGGTAACATGTGCGTTTTTGTCCATAAGTACTTTTAAGTAAATGAAAAATATTCCAAACCACTTAACAAATCAAATATAAAGTAATGATCTGTTAATTAATCTTTGATATTTATTCGTTTTTTATTCAAAAGAAATTAATTAGTTACTCAGGGTGAATTAGAACT
>CALLZX010000331.1 GCA_937858935.1 uncultured Ignavibacteriales bacterium
CTATGCAATTGGTAAAGAATATTTTCCAGCCGCTGAAAGGAATTTTATTGCAGGAATTCAAATAGGGTTTTGATTATGAAAAAGTGTTTAATAATCGCTAACGGAAAATCGCCAACCAAAAAAGTGGTTGAATATTTTTATACCAAAGGATTTAACACTATAATTTGTGCTGATGGCGGTGCAAATTCAGCTAAGAAAATTGACGTTATTCCACATTATATTATAGGTGATTTGGATTCAATCTCTTTATCAACACTAAAATATTTCAAGAACAAATCCAAAATCATTAAAATTAAAAGACAGAATGATACTGATGTTGAAAAATGTTTGAAGTTTGCAATCAAGAAAAAGTTTGATGAAGTTGTATTACTTGGCGTAACAGGTGATAGGTTGGATCATACAATATGTAATCTCGGAATTGTAATCAAATTCTATGGTAAACTAAAAATATATTTCTCTGCAGAAAGTTCTTTCTTAACCCCAATAAACAAAACAACACAATTCAATTCTAAAGTCGGAGAAACAATATCCATATATGCTTTTGATGATAAAACTAAAATATCATCGACAGGATTAAAATATAAACTTAATAAAACAGCTCTTCCATTTGGTGTAAGAGAAAGTACATCAAATGTTTCTATCTCTAACAAAATTACATTAAAAATAAAAAGTGGAATTGTATTTGTGATTCGTGATTTTAATTTTATGAAGAAGCATGATCTCTTTTAGTAGTTTAGATATAATTGTAATCTTATTTTTCTTTTTAGTGCTTTTAACAATTGGATTTATCACCTCGAGAAAAACTAAAAATGATTCAGAAGATTATTTACTATCAAATAGAAAAATGGGATTGTTTCTTTTTGTTCTGGTTAGTGTTTCAACATGGTATGGCGGAATAATTGGAGTAGGGGAATTTACATACCGTTATGGATTAGTAAGCTGGTTCACTCAAGGATTTCCCTATTACTTATTTGCATTTTTGTTTGCAGTATTCTTTGCAAAAAAAATTCGTGAAGCTTCTTTATTTACAATTCCCGATAAGCTTGGTGAAGTTTATGGAAAGCAAGTTGGCTTAGCTTCTGCTGTAGTTGTATTTATTTTAGTATCACCCGCACCTTACTTGCTAATGACTGCTAACCTTATTTCGATGGTCTTTGATACAAGCATTTTAATCTCACTCTTAATAAGCTTTGTTTTATCTGGTTCTTATTTAATTAAAGGTGGATTTCGATCAAACATTTATGCAGATGTGTTTCAATTCTTCGTAATGTTTGCGGGGTTTATCGTAATCGTAATTGTAAGCGCTACCTCTTTTGGCGGAATTGAGTTCCTGCAAACTAGTCTTCCTTCTTCACATTTATCAATAACCGGAGAAACATCCCCCGCCTTTATAATCGTGTGGTTCTTGATTGCATTATGGACATTTGCTGATCCTGGATTTCATCAACGATGTTATGCCGCTAAATCCGGAGATATAGCTAAGAAGGGAATCCTAATATCCATTATCTTTTTTGCTTTGTTTGATTTTCTTACAACCTCAACAGGATTATATGCAAAAGCAGTGTTACCAAACTTATCACAACCAATGATGGCTTATCCGCTGTTTGCAGAAAAAGTTTTAGGATCTGGGTTGAAGGGTGTATTTTATGCA
>CALLZX010000332.1 GCA_937858935.1 uncultured Ignavibacteriales bacterium
CAGTGGCTCGATGAACTATATGGTTACCTGGAAAAATTAAAAAATGATATTACAATGCTTGATCATAGTTATCCAAATAACAATTTATTTAATGGAACTTACGATATAACTATTAATGGGCCTGATAGTTCAGTTAGATTGATTTCAAAAGCTACATTTATGGAAGTTACACATACATCTATTGCAGATGCGCGTGCAGATAGACTACCATTTAATGCTGGAAAATCAGCAATGTTTCTTGGAGCAAGCACTATAGCGGGCTTGAAAAAAAATCCTATAAATGGTACTATTTTAATAGATGGTCATGACCACAATTTAACATCGCCTTACGATTCAATTGTTGGAGCACCAGCCGTACCAGGAATTGGTGTTGAAGGAGAAGCTCAGCGTATTGCTGTAATCGATATGATTCAAAAGAATAAAATTGATCAAATTATTGGATATGGGATCAACCCTAGTGTACATGTTGTAAATGATACTGTTGATTGGGATGTTTATGCAAGTCAGCTCGTTACAAATCCAGATATAATAATTACATCTTCATCACCAAAGGTAAGTACTTGGGGAACCTTAGCTGATCCAAAAGTCACATTTATAAATGTCGGTAATAGTGGTGAGTATACAATTAATAATAGTGATGTCTCAAGCGGTTGTGGAATATTGGTGGTAAATGGAAGTATTAATTTCAATGGTAATTTTACTTATACTGGTTTAGTAATCTCATATAAAGATGCTGATATAAATAACGGAGATTTAAATTTAGGGGGTAATGGCATTGTAACCATTGTTGGTTCATTAGTTGGGGCGGGTCAAAAAATAAATTTATCGATTAATTCTGGTGGCTTTAGAATACTTTATAGTACGGCAGCCTTATCATTGGTTTCAACATTAATCGAAACTAAACGATTTGAAATTCTTAGCTGGTGGGAATAAATTTTAAATTTTTATTTTATAGAAAGTTGTCTGGTTGGTATTTTTTTTAGCAATTTATATTATTAATATATTAAAATTTATGTTTGTAAATATATGAAGAGGTAATATCTCAAAGCTTCCATCAAGCATTTAATACAATGTTTTACTAATTTTCTTACCAATTATTAAAAATATCCAAAGAAAAACTTAATTATCAGCTCCCAAATAAACTCATAACCAGCATAACTAATGAAACCGAAACTTAGAACCTCCAAAAAATATCTACCCCTTTTAACTTTTATTATCTTGAATCTACTTTTAGCTTGTGACAAAAAAATTGAGAATCCGGATACCGGTTTAAACGATGAATTAAATTTTAGCCAATCCGATTATGAATCCATTCTTGAGAACAAGATACTGAATATTGATTCACTGAATATTGATTCAACAAATATTACTGGTAGATCTTTAAATGATAATTTGGATACTTTAAAATACATTTACTCAACAAAGGATTATAAACCTATATTTATCAAGAGCTTTGAGTCTAAGAATGTTGTTGATTCTTTGCTTGATATTTTTGGAAATTCTTTTCAACATGGTTTAAATCCGGAACTTTATAATTATACTCAAATCAAAAAAGAATTTTATGAATCAATTAATCCGGATAAAAAAGATTCTGATAAATATGTTCATCTTGCAAATGCGGAGATGTTAGTTGCGGATGCAATCTTAAGCTACTCCATTCATATGCGTCACGGAGTCATTAATCCAAGAAAATTGTATCCGGATTCTTATTTCTTACCGGTAAAAGACTCTCTGAACAAAAAGTTATTTGAACCTTTCATTCAAGAAAACATAATCCAGTATTTGTATAACATCCAACCCCAAAGTGATAAGTATAAAAAATTACAAACCGCATTAAAGCAATTTGAATCATTAATGGAAATTGAATGGCCGATAATTCCGGTAACTGAAAAAAAAATAGAAATAGGCGATAATTATAGTTCTTTAAACCTTGTTGTAAACAGACTAACTACTCTTGGTTTTTTAGATACAAACAAAGTTAAATCATCAGACTTTTCAGTTTATGATTCTCTCCTTGCTGAACCAGTAAAAAGTTTTCAAATAGCCAACGGGTTTAACGGCGATGGGGTAATTGATAAAAGCACAATACAAAGATTAAATATCACCCCAAAAGAATATGTTAATAAAATAAAAATTACTTTAGAAAGATTCAGATGGTTAGATTATTCTGATACTTCAAAATACATTTTAGTTAACATACCTGATTTCAGACTTTATGCTGTCGAAAACAAAACAGAAAAATTTAACATCGTAATTTGCACAGGCAGAAAAGGTGAATGGGAAACACCAAATCTTTATGGGGAAATTTCCTACTTGGTCCTGAATCCGACCTGGTCTGTACCCAAAAGTATTATACAGGAAGAAATTGTTAGCGGATTAAGAAAAGACTCTCTATATCTTAAAAAACGTAATTTTAAAGTTTATAAATCTGGTTCACGTGTTAGTCTTGATGGTTTATCAGCCTCAGATATCTCATCATCAAATCGATACAGTATTGTCCAAGATCCCGGTGCAGGAAATGCATTAGGCAAAATAAAATTTATGTTTAAAAATCCATTTGGAGTATATCTACACGATACACCTACCAGAGCACCTTTCAAATATGTAAATAGAGCGGTTAGTCATGGTTGTATGCGTGTTGAAAAACCTATGCTGCTTGCAGAATATTTGCTTGCAAATAATTCACCGTGGAATTTAGATTACATAAAAATCGAAATTGGACAAAAGGTTAGTGATCAGAACAAAGTTGCTGAATTTAATATTAAAAGAAATGAATTAAGAAAAAATTCCAGTTATGGAGTTACAACAGAAGTAAAGTTTGATAAAATAATTTCTTTATTTGTGGATTACTATACAGTTTGGGTTGATAATAAAGGCATATTTAATTATCGAGATGACGTTTATGGAAGAGATAAAGTTTTAATGAAAAGTTTTTTAGAAATTGAATAATTTTATTCTTCCTTTAGATATGAAGAGACAAATTAAAATTCATCTGAATTAAATTATCAAACTTATTTTATTTGGGGTGGATTATTTTTACTTTTAAGTAATGAATATTGTATATGTATCATTATAATGATTCGATTTAAGAAGTTTACAAACAAAGTCTATATTCTGCTTGCTGCACTGGTAATTTATAATTCCTTCGGATATCTCTTAATGTACTTCCCTGCCAGTGTTCTAATAAAACATTTTGTACACAAATCAATAAAAGAAAAAAAAATAAGCCCTGAAGATTTATCTGTACTTGCCTTTAACATATCTGATCTTGAAAATAATAAATATGATTTTATCTGGAAGAAGCCTAATAAAGAGTTTCGCTTTAATGGTAAAATGTATGATATTGAAGATAAGACAGTTAGCAGGGATTCTATTTATTATACAGTTTATTATGATCATAAAGAAAATATCCTTGAAGAACTTTTTTCTCTCCTGCAAAAAGATAATAATAAGGATAAATCCCAAAACTTAGCGCAAAGAATTTTATTAACCGGACTCTACTTCGAACAGATAAAGAATTTTGCATTTAACTTAAATATTTTTTATAAATCAAACTTACCGCTTGATAAAAATGGAGCGGATTTATTAAATCATTTCACAGATGTACCCTCTCCACCTCCGCGAAAAATTGTGTAATCAAGACATACTAAAAACTCAGAGATTTTTTTTTAATCGTCTTTCTCTGAGCATTACACAAATTTTGAAAGGTTACAGTATGAATCTTTTTAAGTGGATTATACTGATGTCTTTTTTTGCGATACTTTTGTGCTCAAATATTATTGCACAAAAAAAGGACTCAATATTATATCTAATTCCTGTTGATCAGATTGATTCTATTAAATACGAAACAGATGAGGTTATTGTTACAGGAACAAGGACTAATCAAAAAATAATTGATATACCCTATTCTGTAGTAAGAATTAGCCCAACTCAATATAAGTATGATAGAAAAGCATCTATCAGTGATGTATTAAGTGCTGTCCCCGGTGTTTTTATGCAATCAAGATACGGAAATCATGATGTTAGAATTTCAATACGTGGTTTTGGAAGTCGCTCTAACACTGGTATACGTGGAGTAAGAATTCTGCTAGATGGAATTCCGGAATCAGAACCCGATGGACAAACAAGAATTGAAGCAATAGATTTAAATTCTATTGGAAGCATTGAGGTAGTAAAAGGAAATTCATCCTCACTTTATACAAATGCTCCTGGTGGTGTAATAAATTTTATCAATGATATTAATTTCTCAAAATCATTTATAACTCAGTTTAATGATTTTGGTTCTTTCGAATTAAGAAGAAATGGGTTTAAAGCCGGAATAAGAACAGATAATTATGGATTTCTGAATACTTACACATACCATAATTATAAAGGCTATCGGCCCCATAGTGAAGACTATTGGCACATTCTTAATACTGTTTTAGAATCGATTCCGGGCGATAATTCAAATCTTCAAGTGTTGGGATATTTTGCTACAGGTTTAATTCGATTGCCCGGATCATTAACAAAAGAAGAATTCGAAGAGGATCCCTTTCAAGCTGCTCAAAGAGAAGTTGAGTATGATTATAGGAGAATATCTAAAAAAGGAAGAGTTGGAATTAGATTTGTAACTAAATTTGGTGCTGCCTTAAATAACGAAGTTGAAGTTATTGGATATGGAACTATAAAGTATTTTGAACGAGCACAAAGAACCTTTAGGATTTTTGATCGTTATGGAATTGGCGGTTCTCTTAGGTATACAAATAAAAGTGAATTTTTTGATCGTGAAAATAGTTTAACCATAGGTGGAGATCTTTTTTTACAAAGTGGTCCGATCTCTGAATACAACAATATTGGTGGTCAAAAAGGAGATTTGCTCCTGACTCAGATTGATGAATCAGTTGGGAAT
>CALLZX010000333.1 GCA_937858935.1 uncultured Ignavibacteriales bacterium
AAAAAGCGTTAAAGAAAAAAATGAAAAGAGTAGTTCAAGTAAAAACTATTTTATTCTAACGCCGGATAATAAAAAACAGATTCTCGGAATTTTTCTTCTGATTATTTCTGTTATACTTTTTTTAAGCGTCATAACTTTTGATAGAAGAGATGAAGCAAATCTTTCTGAATCTTACTTTTCAGATTTCTTTACTTCTTTTGATACGAAAATAGATATACAAAACTGGCTAGGTGTAACAGGTGCACATTTTTCTAAGTTCCTTGTAAAGGCTACCTTTGGATATTTCTCAATAACAATTCCAATCGTACTTTTTTTGTGGGGCGTATCATTCTTCAAAAATATTGATTTCAAATTCCGTCTTCACGTATCAAACTTTTTGCTTTTAAGTTCAATTATATTTGCAACTTTTTTTGGCGTACTACATGAAAATTATGGTTTGTTCATATCTACGTATGAGTTGTCTGGATTTATCGGTGATCATCTAGGTAATTTTTTAAGCGGACTTGTTGGTGGAATTGGAGGTATTCTTGTTTTAGGTTTTGCATTTGTAACATTACTAATCTTTGCGCTTGATATAGACATCAAAAACATTCTTATTTTCTTTAGAGATGTATTTTCATTCAGTGAAGATGAAACAGAAGATGAGGATAAAAAAGCAGCTGATTCTGTAGATCCGAAAGAAATAGAAAATCTTGATAAGATTAAAAAACTTAGCGGTGATAAAAAGAAGAAAAAAGAAAAGCCAACAGCAGAAGAGTTATCGGCTGCTGAATTGATGGAAAAAGAAGCGGAGGAACAAACGCGAATCAGAATAATACGTAAAGATGATGTTCCGGTTCCAGTCGCTGAAAATGAAGTTCTTAATGAAGAAGTAAAAAAAGTTAATATTCAAAAAACCGGCGAGCTTCCTGAAAGAAAAGAAAAAACCGAAACTGAAGATGAGCAAAGATTACCTAATCAGTGGGAAGAAAATATTGAATACAAAATGCCGGGACTTGATCTTCTAGATCCGGCACCGGAAGAAAATTATCAAGTAGCTGAAGAAGAGTTAACACACAATGCCGGACTACTTAAAGAAAAACTAAAACTTTTTGATATTGAGATAAAAGATATTTCTGTTACTCCTGGCCCCGTTGTTACCTTGTATGAAATTGTTCCAGCACCTGGCGTAAAGATTAGTAAAATTGTTGGATTGGAAAACGATATTGCACTTGCGCTTTCAGCACGCGGAATAAGAATAATTGCCCCAATTCCAGGTAAAGGTGCAATTGGTGTTGAGATTCCAAATGCTGTTGCATCGCTTGTTAACGCACGTGCTGTTATCGGGAGAATAAATGAATCTGAGGCTGAACTACCGCTCGCACTTGGCAAAACAATAAGCGGTGATGTTTATGTAGCCGATCTTGCAAAAATGCCGCACTTACTTATTGCCGGATCAACTGGTTCAGGGAAGAGTGTTGGAATAAACATGATCGTTAGCAGTTTACTTTATACCAAACATCCTTCGGAAGTTAAATTTGTTATGGTTGATCCGAAAAAGATTGAACTATCTTTTTACAACAAATTGCGCAAACATTATCTCGCCGTTTCTCCGGATCTTGATGAAGAGATTATTACTAATCCGCAGAACGCAATCTTAGCTTTAAAAAGCGCTGAGTATGAGATGGAAAGACGTTACGATAAACTTGCAAAAGCAGGTGTAAGAAATATTGTTGATTACAATAAGAAAGTTAAAGACCCTAAAACTCGGCCACACGATACTGATAAGATTAAGCATCATCCGATTCCATATATAATTGTTATTGTGGATGAGCTTGCAGACTTGATGATTACTGCAGGTAAAGAAGTTGAAGAACCAATCACTAGACTTGCACAGCTTGCTCGTGCGGTTGGAATCCATCTTGTGCTTGCAACGCAGCGTCCTTCTGTAAATGTTATTACGGGAGTAATCAAAGCAAACTTTAGTTCAAGAATTGCATATCAAGTTGCAACCAAAATTGATTCACGAACAATTCTTGATATGAATGGTGCAGAACAAT
>CALLZX010000334.1 GCA_937858935.1 uncultured Ignavibacteriales bacterium
TAAATTTTATCAAGACAAACAAGTTGCAATGGCTCAATGTTTCTGATCTTAAAGGATGGGATGGAAAAGCAGCAGTAGATTATTTTATATATGCTACACCCACAATGTTCATTTTAGATAATAAGCGCCAGCTTATTAGAATTATTTCTAATACAGAGGAGCTTAGAGAATACTTTAGCTAGTTCGATATTTGACCTGCGCCCAGTCATGTAGTAAAACCACTATCAAACACTTGCTTATTAATTAGAAATTTGTATCCCAAGTACCCGGGCCTTTCAAGCAAAAGAAATAAAAGATGAATTACTCTATTGTTTTCATCGTTGTTCTGTAATTATTCCCACCCCACAAATATTTTTAATTATTAATAGATTCTACTTGCCAATATTTACCATTCGTCCTATATTAACATCCAATAAGTGTATATACTCTACTTTACAATTCAGTCCTGAATCACTTTATGTCCCCGTTATTTAAAACTTATCTCTTGGTAACAATTATTATTTAAGATTTTTTTTGAAGCAGGTTCGATTAAATAATTAAAGTTCTAGTAAGATTTTAAAAATAATTTGAAAGAAGTATATGCAGACTTTATATACGTTTCTATTGATTTCACTTTTCTCTTTCAATTCTTTCTCTCAATGGCAGATTATTACTCCGTTAGAAATGCGCAAATCAAGTTGTATTACAATTGCAGGCAACTACATTTTTGTTGGCACATCGGATAATGGAATTTATCAATCAACTAACAATGGAGATACTTGGGTTCAAGTAAATAATGGACTTCCATTGAACATTATTATTTCTTTAGCTAATAATGGTTCACGAATCTTAGGCAGCACTTATTATGATATTATAACCTCAACAGATAATGGGGCAAATTGGTCTACTCATTATAATGGTCTTGGAGCAGGATTTCCTGCAAATAGTTTTCTTGTTGAAGGAAATACTGTTTATGCTGCCGGATATGGGGTATATATTACGAATGATGAAGGGCTTAATTGGACCAGAATAACCACCGGGTTACCATCTGGACCAGTAGTCTATTCAATTATCAGAAAAGATGGAACATTGTATGCGGGAACTCATAGTGGAGTTTATTATTCTAATGATAATGGACTGAATTGGAATCAATCCGGAACAGGGATAAGTTCATTTAATATATTAGCACTTATTTCGGCCGGTAATAATATTATTGCCGGTACAGATTCAGCCGGAGCTTATTTATCTGCAGATAACGGAAATACCTGGAATAAAATTACAAATGGTATTCCTCAGGTTAATCGTACACGTGTTAGCAGATTAATAAAAATCAGCGGACATATTGTTGCCGGTCTTGGATACAATCCAAATGGTTCCTGGGGTGCTTATCATAGCAGTGATGATGGAGTTACATGGGATAATATTGGACAAGGAATAGAACCTCTTACAGGCGTAACAGGTATGGCAGCAAATAGTAACAATGGATTTATAACAACGAATTTTGGAGTATACAGGCGTCCTGTTACAGATATTACTAGTCTTGAAAATGAAAATGCATTGATTATCTCAAAAGACTTTATCTTAAATCAGAATTATCCAAACCCGTTTAATCCAACGACCAAAATTAGCTGGCAATCTTCTGTTAGCAGTAATCAAACAATAAAGATATATGATGTACTTGGGAATGAAATTTCCACATTGATTAATGAATACAAACCTGCAGGTAGTTATGAAATTGATTTTAATGCATCGGGACTCTCCAGTGGTATATATTTCTATCGACTTATTTCGGGGTCGTACTCAGAAACAAAATCATTTGTGGTTTTAAAATAGAGGTCCTATATGCGTGGTTTAATTTTGTTTAACCGAATAATAATATTTTTTACAATTATTTTTTATGGTTGTCCCACTCAAATTGATGAAATTGGTAGATTATTTAATTATTCAATAAACCCCGGAGAAATTTCAGTTGTAGCTGGAAATAGTGTAATAATTAATATTAGCGTTTGGGATAATGATGGTACAGTTTACTTAAGTTTAAAGGATGGACTTTTACCTCCATTCATAAAAGATTCTTTAAATTACAATTTTAACCCTGCCAATATTACAAATAACGGACAGAGTACATTAACAATAAATGTTCCCGAATCTGTTACACCGGGTGAATATAATTTATATGTATATTTTGATAATGAGGAATCAAATGAAACCGCAGATCTTAAATTGACAGTTACGCCAAAAGATGGTTTCAGAATTAATTTAACGCAAGATCAAATTACTATTGAGCAAGGGAAATCAGATTCAGTTTTGATTAATACCATAAAGGATGCTGCGTTTAAT
>CALLZX010000335.1 GCA_937858935.1 uncultured Ignavibacteriales bacterium
ATATAAAAATATTTCCACTGTCATCGGCCGCAATATTAGTTATATATGTACTATCGAATCCTAAATACTCCCACTCAAAATCTTGAGCAAATGATTGAATAGAAATTGTTAAAAGAAAAACGAAAACTAAACCAAATTTTTTCATAATAGCCCCTCAATGAAAAAAATTAAATATATCCACCACAAACGAAGCGATTTTGGCTGTTAAAGTCAAATAATAGCCAGAAATCGCTTAACAATGATTTAATATAATTTCCGTATCTTAGGACAACGATTTACTTCTTGTTTGCGGATTTAATTAATTCCGAATCAAATCATCAAAAAAGAAATTGAACTTGCCCGATATACTAACAGATAATTTAGTTGATATTCCAGCCAGTGAAATCTTACCAAGAGTAATCAATAATCAAATAAACAAAAATTTATAGAAAGCTTTTAGATGAATTCGTTTGAAGAGTTAGGATTAGATAAAAACATATTAAGTGCTATTAAAGAACTGAATTTTGAAAACCCGATGCCGGTACAGGAAAAAATAATTCCTATGATGCTGCAGGATGAACCGCAAGATATTATTGCACTTGCACAAACCGGAACGGGTAAAACAGCAGCATTCGGTTTACCAATTATTCATAAAACAGATACAACCTTAAAACAGGTTCAGTATTTGATTATTGCACCCACACGAGAATTATGTTTACAGATTGCTGATGACTTAAAAGATTACGCTGCTCATAACAAAGGGATAAAAATAGCTGCAATATTTGGCGGCTCAAGTATGGATAGACAAATACAGAATATTAAACGAGGTGCTCAGATTATTTCTGCAACTCCGGGCAGACTAAATGATTTAATAAATCGTGGTGAAGTAAACTTAAATAATGTTAAAGCTGTAATTCTGGATGAAGCTGATGAAATGCTTAACATGGGATTTAAGGAAGAACTTGAAGCAATTTTAGAAACTACTCCTAAAACCAGAAATACATTTTTATTTTCTGCAACAATGCCCAATCCCCTGCTTTCAATAGCTAACCGATATATGAAAAATCCTGTTGAAGTTACAATCGGCAAAAAAAATTCAGGCGCAGAAAAAGTTGAGCACATAAGTTATCTGGTACATGCACGTGATAAATATCTTGCATTAAAAAGAATTGTAGATTTTCATCCAAACGTTTACGGAATTGTATTCTGCAGAACACGACAGGAAACAAAAGACGTTTCTGAAAAACTTATGCAGGATGGTTATGATGCTGATGCTCTTCATGGTGATCTTTCACAATCACAGCGTGAGGCAGTTTTAAACAAATTTAGGACAAGACATTTAAGACTTCTGGTTGCAACCGATGTAGCTGCACGCGGACTTGATGTTGATGATCTTACTCATATTATAAATTATGATCTTCCGGATGAATTAGAAATCTACACTCATAGAAGCGGAAGAACAGGCAGAGCAGGTAAAAGCGGAACCTCAATTGTTATAGCTAACCTAAAAGAAAAATATAAACTCAACACAATTGAAAAACAGTTGGGCAAAAAATTTACAATCCTTCCAATTCCCTCAGGCAGAGATATTTGTGAGAAACAACTTTTCCATTTGATTGATAAGGTTGAAAAAGTAGAAGTGGATACTGTTCAGGTAGAACCTTACCTTCCAAAAATTTATGAAAAACTTGAGTGGATGGATAGAAATGATCTTATTCAAAGATTTGTTTCTATCGAGTTCAATAGATTTTTAGATTACTATAAGAATATGGCTGATCTAAACAGTCCAGCTGAGAGTAAATTTAAGGAAAGAGATAGAGACCGATCCAACCAAAGAGGTAAAAGTAATTACACAAGATATTTTCTAAATCTTGGGGTTACAGATGGATTAAAACCAGCTCAGTTAATCGGGATGATAAATGATTTTACCGGAATGCGTGATATTGAAATTGGTGAAATTGAAATTCTTAAAAACTTTTCTTTCTTTGAAGCTGATACTACTTTTCAAAACGAAATTATAGAAGGTTTTAAAGGACAGAAATTAAAGAAGCGTGATATAAATCTTGAAATAGCTGAAAAGAGACGCGGTGGTGGAGGTGGAGGCGGAAGCAAACCAAGATTCAATTCAGATAGAAAAAGTTCAGGTGGATTCAAGAAATCCGGAGGTTTCTCAAGAGATAAAAAAGAATTTGGTGAGAAAAAAGATTTTAGCCGTAAAAGTAGTTTTTCAAGAGACAAAAAAAATAAGTATTGAGTATAATGGTAATTGTCATTCCCTCTAAAAGGGAATGACATTAGTTAATTTGAATTTCTTATTTAAAGTAAACATTATCAATTGAGTTCACATCAGGAATAAGCTCACTCCCTAAAATAACAGCATCGTAATTTTTAACACCTTCAATCTTAACTTCAATTTTTTCTTTACCTGATTTCCAAACATCTGCATTCTTATATACTTCTTTCACTACTGCATCTTTATACATAACCTGTAACTTAACAGGTAATGGAAGATTGCCGCTGTTTTTCACTTCAACAAATAATGAATTTCTTCTTGCTTTTACTTTGGAAATTGCAAGATCCGGATGACTAAAATTATAGAACCATGGTTTCCAGAACCAGCTTAAATCCTGTCTGGTAACTTCATTAAATGTAAAGAAAAAATCTGTTGGTATGGGATGTTTGCCATTCCATCTTTCTATGTATGCGTGTAGAGCTTTTAAGAAAAGATCATCACCCAAAGTTTTTCTCAGTATATCATATGCAATTGCTGGTTTATTGTATGCAGAGATTCTGTATGATCGGTAGCTAATTGTTGGTGACGGAATCATCAATGGTAGATCGTATTCATTACCAGCAAAACTTTCATAACCAGTCACTGTTCTAATTCTTGGAGTATTTCCATCTGCCATTCTTTCCTGAAAATCATAAGGCAGCATTACCGCCCAGCCTTCATCCATAAAAGGATATTTACGCTCATTAGTTCCCATATAAAAAGGCATGTAAGTATGGGCCAGCTCGTGTGATGTTAATCCAACTGTACCGGCTTTAGTATCTTCTCTGCCGTTATTAACAATCATCGGAAACTCCATTCCGCCTGCACCATTGAATATTGTTGCAGATGGATACGGATAAATAACTCCAGGCATTTCAAATGAAAAATATTTTAAGGACTCTTTTGCATAATATGCAACATCAACAAAATCCGGACTCGTTTGTCTATAAGCGGCTGCACAATAAATTCTTTTTCCAGAGGATCTATCAACCTCAAAGCTATTTGCATCCCACAAATATGTATTGCTAATTCCAAAGGCAAAATCAGGAACATTCTCAGCTTTATACTTTATAGTCTGAAAACCCGTTTTTGTTTTATAGATATCATTAGCAAATAAATCAACTTGTTCAACTATCTTAATTACATCATCAGATTTCCACGCTGAATTATATCTCTCTAAATATTTTTGATTCAGTATTTCATCAGCATTCTGCCAAACACCAGTTGCCCAAATTTGGAATCCGGCAGGAACAGTAAACTCAATGTTGTAATCATTAAAATCATTATACATTTCCAAAGTTCCCGCATAATCTAATCTATCCCAGCCATCAACATCATCATAAACAGAAATTTGAGGATACCAATAAGCAACAAACATGGAAGTAGAATCGTAACTTCCGTATCTGATTGATTGTACCGCAGGCATTTCTAATTCCCACTCAAAGGATAGATTGATTTTACTCTTTGGCCCCAATTTATCTATAAGCCTTAGAGTTAGATTGGTGCCTGTAATATTTACTAATGATTTATCCTCAATTCTAATTTCACTTTCTCGAACAAGTATTTTTTTTAACTTAATCCCATCATTAATGGCATTTTCATTAAGATAAAAATCACGTTTTGCATTTGGCTTGCTGATATTGTGATATAATCTAACCACAATTTGAGATAAGGAATCAGGACTGTTATTATAATAAACAATATTTTCTGATCCTTGAAGTAATTTTGTTCGGGGATCCAAATTTACTTTGATGTTATACTCTGATCTATTCTGCCAATAATTCAGTCCCGGTTTTCCATCTAATGATCGTGTACCTTTTTCATAAGCTGGTTTTATGTTTAAGGGGATATAATTATCATTTTGTGAAAATGTTAGAATTGAAAAAATAAAAGAAATTAAAAATATTGTTAAACCTTTCAACATAATCTCCCTTTCATCATTCAAAAAGTGTTTGATTATTTTTTTCAAATTTATTCTTGCCAAATTTTTTATATGCTAAGGCTGTAGCTTCCCTGCCACGTGGTGTGCGTTGTATAAATCCCTGCTGAATTAAGAATGGTTCATATACTTCTTCAATGGTTCCGGGATCTTCATTAACTGCTACGGCAAGAGTATTCAATCCAACTGGACCGCCATTATACTTATCTATTATTGCAAGAAGTATATCTTTATCCATTTCATCTAATCCAAATTCATCAACTTCTAAAGCTGTTAAGGCTTTTTTTGCAACTGCTAAGTCAATTAGAGTTTTATTATCAAAATCAGCAAAATCTCTTGTACGTCTTAATAATCTATTTGCAATTCTTGGTGTGCCTCTTGATCTTTTTGCAAGTTCAAGTGAAGCATCTGTATCAATTTTTAAATTAAGAATTTTTGCTGATCGATTTACAATTTTATTTAGAGTTTCATTGTCGTAGTAATCCAAACGAAACTTAATTCCAAATCTATCACGCAAAGGTGATGTAAGCATTCCTGCACGAGTTGTTGCACCGACAAGAGTATACTTTGGTAAACTGATCTGAACTGAGCGAGCGTTTGGACCGCTTTCAATCATAATATCTAATTTATAATCTTCCATTGCAGAGTAAAGATATTCCTCAACAACGGGGCTAAGTCTGTGAATTTCATCGATGAACAAAACTGAATGCTCTTCCAGGTTTGTTAAAAGTCCAGCAAGATCACCTGGCTTTTCTAAAACCGGGCCGGAGGTAATTTTAATTTTTGTACCAAGTTCATTTGCAATTATGTGCGCAAGAGTAGTTTTCCCAAGTCCGGGAGGTCCCGTAAGCAAAACATGATCTAATGAATCTTTTCGCTTCTTTGCAGCGGAAACGAATACATTTAGATTTTCAGTAATTCTCTTCTGTCCTGAAAAATCATTTATGAACTGAGGGCGAAGTGATTGATCAATCTGTTTCTCATCATCTAAAGGTGCTGGATTTGTTGTATTGGATTTTCTCATCGTTAGGTAACAAGCTGTTTATTTCTGAATTTAAATTTACTTAGTAAAATAACCATTAATCCCATTAGGGTTACCATTACCAATGCACAAAATATTGTTTCAATAACATTAAGTGAACTTCCAAATAGTAACGATAAACCAGGATTCCAGGCACTGCCGTATAATATCATCAAATGAACTACATAAATCAGCAATGTGTTTCTTCCAACTAGAATAATGATTCTTGGGATAGATTCGATCTTTTGTGAAATAAATGAAACCAATGAATTAAGCACTAACACAAATCCAACTCTAAAAACAATTGTATCCGGAGTATATGATGATGTGATATAATAATAGTTTAAATATTTACCTGTTATTAGCACGGAAATTTCCGAAACAAAAATCAAAGCAAATCCAAACAGCGCAAGGTTAAAACTAAATTTATTTGTTTTAAAAACCATTGGGTTTCTAGCGAGATAACTTCCTAACACGCCGCCTAAGACAACGTATCCAGCCCATGGGAATAATGGAAATAATGATCCTGTGCCTTCATAAAAATATCCGGCGATGGGTTGAGGAAAATATTCCAGCCAATTGATCTTTATAAAAAATGGGGTTGCAATAAAAAAGAACAATGAAAAAAAAGTAAATATTATCGTATCGCTTAACTTTAATTTTTCTGCAATGTAAGTGCAAATCATAACGAATAATAATCCAAATCCGATAAGCTGTAAAACATCAACGGCAAAAAACACATTTAATCTATCTTGTGTTACATCAGAAAAATCAAAAATTGTAAATGTTGGATAGCGAAGTAAGTACCCAATACAAACAAGGAGTAAAAATCTATAAAAGCCTTTTTTTACTCTTGGATTATTTAAGAATGGTTCATCTACAAGACGAAAAAGATAAGTAAAAACAGTTCCGGCAGTAAACATAAATATTGGAGCCGTCATTCCTCGCATAAAATTCCATAAAAAGTATACTGGATAATTTTCTGAACGGAATTCCGGTGCAAGTAATACATCAACAGTATGCCCTTGCACCATTTGGATAACAGCAAATGCACGCATTAGGTCAATAAAAATTATTCGATGTTTTTTTTCGCTTCGAACCATAAGTGATGGAATATTATCTTTACGTCTAAAATAACCAAATGATCTGTAAACAAAAAAGCTCCGGTTTCTAACTAACCGGAGCTTTAATTGATTTTATATGAACTAAAATATTTTTTACAATACTTTATTTTTTATCATCATCAACGACTTCATAAGAAGCATCCTGAACATCACTCTTTTCGTCAGCAGCCTTATTTTCAGGTTGCTGTTCAGGAGTTGGTTGTCCCTGAGGACCGGTTTGAGAATACAACTGTGAAGCGACTTCATTCCAAACTTTGCTTAAAGATTCTGTTGCAGATTTAATCTGTTCAGTATTATTTGTTGCCATTGCATCTTCAACTTTTTTCATTTCAGATTCTAATCTAGATTTAACATCAGCTGGAACTTTTTCTTTTAATTCTTCAATTTGTTTTTTAGTCTGGAACACCAAGCTATCTGCTTGATTTCTGACTTCAACAGATTCTTTCTTCTGCTTATCTTCAGCAGCATGTTCTTTAGCAGCATTTTTCATTTTATCTATTTCACTCTTATCTAACCCGCTTGAAGAAGTTATTCTAATACTTTGCTCTTTTCCAGTGGCTTTATCTTTTGCACCAACATGTAAAATTCCATTTGCATCAATATCAAAGGTTACTTCAATCTGTGGCATACCTCTGGGTGCTGGGGGAATTCCATCAAGATGAAATCTTCCTAATGTTCTGTTATCTGCAGCCATCGGTCTTTCACCCTGAATGATATGAATTTCTACAGAAGGCTGATTATCAGCAGCGGTAGAAAAGACTTCGCTTTTCTTTGTAGGAATCGTTGTGTTTGATTCTATTAATCTTGTCATGACTCCACCGAGAGTTTCAATTCCAAGCGAAAGCGGAGTAACATCTAAAAGTAATACGTCTTTTACATCACCGGCTAAGACACCACCTTGTATTGCGGCACCAATTGCTACAACTTCATCTGGGTTTACACCCTTATGCGGTTCTCTTTGAAATAGATCTTTTACTAACTGTTGAACCATTGGTATTCTTGTTGATCCACCAACCAGTATAACTTCATCTATGTCTTTTGGAGTAACACCGGCATCTTTCATCGCTTGTTCACATGGTGCTTTTGTATTCTTAACTAAGTCATCAATAAGCTGTTCAAATTTAGCACGGCTTAAGTTTAAGTTAAGATGTTTAGGACCATCCTGTGTAGCAGTTATAAATGGTAAATTTACATCTGTTGATTGTGAGGTTGATAATTCGATCTTAGCTTTTTCAGCAGCCTCTTTTAATCTCTGAAGTGCCATCGCATCTTTTCTAAGATCTATACCTTCCTGTTTCTTAAACTCATCTGCAAGAAAATCAATCAATCTCTGATCAAAATCATCACCACCTAAGTGTGTATCACCATTAGTTGATTTCACTTCAAACACACCATCACCAAGCGCAAGTATAGAAACATCAAATGTTCCGCCGCCAAGGTCGTATACAGCAACAGTATGATCACTTGTTTTTTTATCAAGTCCGTAAGCTAATGCCGCTGCTGTTGGTTCGTTAATAATTCTTCTAACAACCAATCCAGCAATTTCACCAGCATCTTTGGTTGCCTGTCTTTGTGCATCATTAAAATATGCAGGAACAGTAATGACTGCTTCTGTTACTTCCTGACCCAGATAATCTTCAGCAGTTTTTTTCATTTTCTGTAAAACCATTGCACTAATTTCTGGTGGAGAGTACATTCTATCTCCTATCTGAACACGTGCGCTGTTGTTATCTCCAGCTACTACCTCATAAGGTATTTCTGTCTTTTCTTTTGTAACCTCATTTATCAATCTGCCCATAAATCTTTTTATCGAAAAGATTGTATGTTTTGGATTTGTAATTGCCTGCCTTTTTGCAGGTTGACCTACTAATCTCTCACCTGATTTTGCAAATGCAACAACAGAAGGAGTAGTTCTGCCACCCTCTGAATTTGGAATTACAACGGGATCATTTCCTTCCATAACGGCAACGCAAGAGTTTGTTGTACCAAGATCTATTCCTATTATTTTACCCATTATTCATTCTCCTTAATTTATATTTTAAATTCTGTATTAAACTCTATTTTTATTAGCATAGTAAGTACGCAAGCACAATGCCAATTATTTAAATTTTCATAAATCATTATAAATAAAGCACTTAGCTTAAGAGCCGGTTAATATAAAAAATTTAGTTTAATAATTATCTGACATTCTGTCTTTTATTAGATGCATTTCGGCACTCAGACTGACAATTTGCTTAAAATAACGTATTTTTGTGATCATCATTTGGAGTTACTTTGTTTAATATAGAAAACTTTGATATAAAGCTAAATACCGAGTATATCGGACGGACTTTTGTTTACGCTGAAGAATTATCATCCACAAATACTTTTTTGATGGATAAGCATAATGGGTATAACGAAAGTGGAACTGTTGTTCTTGCTGAAAAACAAACTAGTGGAAAAGGAAGAAAGGATCGTGTTTGGTACAGTGCCCCTGATTCGAATCTTACGTTCTCTATCCTAATAACAAAAGATAAATTTCTAACAACTAATTCTAGTTTAATAAATTTTGCAGCTTCTCTTTCAGTTGCTTTATCAATTGAAAATTTATACCAGTTGAAAACAGAACTAAAATGGCCAAATGATGTACTATTAGATGGGAAAAAAACATCGGGTATTCTTATCGAAGCTACTTCACAAGGAAATAAAGTTGAAAGATTTGTGATTGGAATCGGAGTAAATGTGAACCAGCCTTCTTTTCAGGGAACGTTTAACTATCCCCCAACATCCATTAGAAATGAACTTGGAAGAAACGTTGAGAGGGAGAAACTTCTGGCAGAAATACTTAATAATTTCGAGTTACTTTTGGAAAAGATAAAGAAAAATAAATCTGAGGTTATTATTGATTGGAAATCAAAGTGCAAAATGATTGGTGAAAGAATTTCCATCGTTGAAAATGATTCTGAAAAATTTGGAATATTCTATGACATCGACGAAGTAGGATTCTTACTTCTAAAAACCAAAGATGGGATTGAGAAAATTCATTATGGAGATGTTAGTCTCGGATAATAATTTTCCAAAGTACTGGAATTATTAGGATAATAATTCCAGTACTCTAGACAGATTACTTCTTAGATCCTTTCGATGCGAAATAAAATCCACAAAACCATGTTCAACTAAAAATTCAGATCTTTGAAACCCTTCTGGTAAATCCTTACCGATAGTTTGTTTAATAACTCGAGGTCCGGCAAATCCAATTAAGGCTTTTGGTTCTGCAATATTAATATCTCCCAGCATGGCATAACTTGCAGTAGTGCCACCGGTTGTTGGATCTGTAAGAATAGAAATATATGGGATTTTTGCTTCAGCAAGTCTAGCCAAACGGGCACTGGTCTTTGCCATTTGCATAAGTGAGTATGCACCCTCCATCATTCTTGCACCGCCGCTGGATGAAATTACAATTAATGGGATTTTACTTTTATAAGCTTTGTCAGCTGCTCTTGCAATTTTTTCTCCAACAACCGAACCCATTGAACCACCAATAAATTGAAAATCCATGCAAGCAAATGCTACTTCCCGGCCATCAATCTTACCGGTTCCTGTTCTTACTGCATCATTTAAATCTAACTTTTTAATTGTGGATGTGATTCTATCTGTATATTTTTTTGTATCGGTAAACTCAAGTGGATCAGCGGAGCGCATTTTCTTATCCATTTCTTTAAATGAATTTTTATCAAAAAGAAATGAAACATATTCCAAACTGCTGATACGAAAATGATGATCGCATTTTAAACACGTCCACAAATTTAATTCAAGCTGTTTTTTGTGAATTATTTCTCCGCAAGTAGGACATTTATCCCACAAACCAGCGGGTAACTCTTTTTGCTGAGTACTATCAGCAATATTTTGTTTTGATCTTTTAAACCAAGGCATAATTAATTCTTCTGCACATCTGCATAAATTGTTATTACTTTGTTAGGTTCCTTCGTGTCATTAGAAACAATAGTAATTGATTTACTATTTCGACCTGAACGGTTTTTTGTGTCGAAATCAACTTTAATTGATCCAACCTGACCAGGTTTAATTGAATTATTGCTAACTACAGCAGCTGTGCACCCACAAGATGTTTTTACATCTTTAATGATTAGAGATTCGGTTCCTTTGTTCTCAAACTTAAATGTGTACTCTACTTTTTTACCTTCTGTTACTTTACCAAAATCGTGTTGAGTTTCAGGTAAAAATATAACTGCGCCAACATTATTCTTGACAGTTTCTTTAACAATGATATTACATTTGAAGGTAAGTGAAATGCTGGGTTTTTCGGGATCATTTGTTGTAACAGTTACAGTTTTGTTCTGTGGCCCTTTTCTACCTTTGGAATTAAAGGAAACCTCAAGATTTGTTGATTCACCTGGTTTTAACTCTTTTTTATCAGGACTTGCTGCAGTGCATCCACAGGAAGCTCTTACATCCAAAATCTTTAATACATCACCGCCATTATTCGAAATAACATAAATATGTTTAACGATTTCGCCCTCATTAATATTTCCGAAATCATGATCAAGCTGCTGTACAGCAACCTTTGGCCCAAGCATTTGAGGTAAAACAGAAATTGTGCTTATAAGAAAAAGTATTAGAATATTTTTAATCATGTTTTTTCTCCTTAACAATAAAATCTTTTATGTAATTGGGTTCAACAAAATCTATTTCAGTAACTGCTTTATCTGATCCAAACTTTGCCGCCCATTTGGCGATAAATTCCGGATCTGGTGCGGAGAGATTCTTCATTTTCGCAGATTTCTCATTATCAAATCCGAAAACATTTCCAAAAACAGGTACCTCATTTATAAGTGTTTTTAAATCTTCAAGAGGTACAATTTTTAATTCTTCCTTAAATATATAATTATTACCCATAATTTGAAACTTTGCAAAATATAGCTCATCTCTTCCGACTTTATTAGAAATTATAAATAATGATTTATCAGACAGAATAGCTGAAATCTGATAAGCCAATGCTTCAAAAGTTGGAACAGGGATAATTGGAATTGATAAAGACTGAGCTATTCCTTTAGCAGCAGACATTCCGATTCTCAATCCTGTAAAAGACCCCGGTCCGCTTGATACGGCTACAGCTTTTATTTCACTTTGAGAAATTGAAGCTAGATTTAGGGTGCTTTCTATAACATTAAATAATTTTTCTGAATGAGAATGTTTAAGCATCAGCCTTGATGAGAAATATTTATCATCATCAAAATAAACGCAGGCTCCGCAGAGACTATCTGAAGTTTCGATTGCCAGTAGTGGAAAAATATTATTCATATTCTATAAAATTAAACTCTCTCTCATTTTCATTTAAATAACTTATGTTAATCTCGATTCGTTTCTTTGGAAGCACATGCGGAAATAAATTTCCCCACTCAATAAAAATAATCGATTGTTCATCATTAAAATAATCTTCAATTCCAATATCGTGCAATTCGGATTCTTTATTTATTCTGTAAAAATCAAAATGATAAAAGACTTTATCACCCATATATTCATTAACAATTGCAAAAGTTGGGCTGTTAGTGTTAGTTATTTCGAACTTCTGTAAAACATGTTTAATAAAAAAAGTTTTTCCTGCACCAAGATCGCCATTTAGAATTATGATCATACCGTTTTTTAATTTTGATGAGAAATCATCAGCAATTAAAACTGTATCTACTTCAGATTTACTTTTACGTGAATATGGAAAAGACATCTTTTACCTTGGCTCCATAGTAATTATAGGCAGAATCATTTCTTCCATAGATATTCCGCCATGCTGGAATGTATCCTTATAATGTGTTAAAAACTTATGATAATCAGTTGGATAAACAAAATAATAATCTTCTTTTGCTATGATATAATTAATTGTAACACCTCGCTTAGGAAGTTTATAGTCACTGGAGTGCTTAACATAAATTGCATGTTTTTCATCAACTTTAAGATTTCTTCCGTACTTAAATCTTAAATTGGTTGATGCTTCTCTATCTCCAAGCACTTTAGCCCCTCGCATACATCGTATACTACCATGATCGGTTGTAACTACTATTTTCACATTCTTCATTTTAGAAAGTGTAGTAAAAATATTTAACAATGATGAATGACTAAACCAGCTATTTGTTAATGATCTGTAAGCTGGTTCACCAGGAGCAATTTCCTTTAAAATATCAGAATCAGATCTGCCATGAGCAATCATATCTAAAAAATTTACAACTACTGCTGTAAGATGCGTGTTTTGGTATGAGTGAATATTCTGTTCAAAGTTTCTTCCAACTTCAGGATCAATGATTTTTATATACTTAAGATCATTACGCAGTTTTATTCTTTTTCTATCTAACAAAAGCTGCAGCAATTCCTTTTCATATTTATTCATGCTGTTCTCATCATCATTGCCGGATATCCATAAGTCTGGGTAATTTTTTTCAATTTCAGATGGATATAATCCTGCAAACAAAGAGTTTCTTGCATAAGGTGTTGCTGTAGGAAGAATGGAATAATAATAATCTTTTTCAATCTTAAATAAATCGGTAAGATGTTTTTCCATCACCAGCCATTGATCAAGACGCAGACAATCAAGCACAAAATAAAAAACAGATTTGCCTTCATCTCGTAAATGATTAAGTACATATTTTTCAGTTATCTGCGGTGAGAGGTTTGGGGCATCATGTTTAGCATTGTCACTCAGCCATGATATGTAATTTTTTTCAACAAATTTTGAAAACTCTTTATTGGCTTCTTTGTACTGATCATTCAGAGATTGCTCTAAACCTATTTCACGATGCAGATCAAGTTCAATTGACCAATTCACTAATTTTTGATAAATATTTATCCACTCTGTAAAATCCAGATTTGAACTAAGTGCCTGTGTTATCTGGTTAAAATCCTGCAAATAATCTTTGGCAGCGTATTGTCCGGAAATTTTTTTACCTTCAAGAATTTTTTTGCAAACAAGAAGAACCTGGCTGGGATTAACTGGCTTTGTCAAATAATCGGCAATCTTTCCGCCGATTGCTTCATTCATTAGAGTTTCTTCTTCTGATTTCGTAATCATTACGACAGGGATAGAACTATTTATATTTTTTATTTGGCCCAGAGTTTCAAGTCCGCCCATTCCCGCCATCATCTCATCAAGAAAAATTAAATCATATGTATTTTCTTTAACGGATGTAATTGCGTCTTCACCGTTTGTAACGGTGTCAACTTCGTACCCTTTTTCCGAAAGGAAAATGATATGAGATCTTAAAAGTTCAATTTCATCATCTACCCAAAGAATCTTTTTTCTATCCATAATCGCAAAACCTTTTTAATAATTCATCTAAACGCAAGAATAATTATAAATCTTAATCAAAAATAACTAATTGATCGAGATGTTAACATCCAAACCTGCCTCATTTGTTGTGGTTGGCGGAATTCTGGAAGCACCTTCCGGCTCAACTGTAGAACGTTTATAGAAAATGGACAAGGTAACTTTTGCACTGATCGTATATTTAATGCGCGGCTCAATTGTTACTCTTGTAGTGCCATCCTGCGGCGTGCCTTCTTCAGTAAATTTATTCATATCATACCGAATTGAAGCACTTCTTGTACTTGAATACGCTAAACTAAATTCAATGTCATTTTTAAGAGAAACTCCGAACAATGGAAGCTCAAATCCGGATTTTGAAAATTGAAGAGTAAATCCGATATCCTTAGAAAAATTTTCGGTGATGTTACTGGTTGTTATTCCAAGATCAAAAGCGCTTCTGGTGGAATACTTTAAATTACCTGTCAGATTTCCGCCCCAAAGCTGGCCGAATGTAAGATTCAATCCTAGCAGTGGTGCAAAACCATACTCAATTTTCTGGACTTGAATTTCTTCATCACCCTCACGACTGAGTTTCCAGCCTTCTGTATATGTGGATGAGTAAGAATGATCCAATGATATTCTATCAGCTAAAGATTTTAAGAAAGGTAATTTTTCCAGACCATCCCATGTAATTCGCCAGTTAGCTCGTGGAATATAATTAGCAAATTCTTCCAGGAATCCCAGGTTTGCTAAAAATGGAATACTTTCAAATCCATCTATAAATGCTTGTGATAGATTAGAATTTGGATCTGCAGGGTTATAAAGTTCTGCAACTTGATTAATTCCACTATTAAAAACTTTCAAAAATAATACTGGAGGGATGGTTAAGAATGAACGGTTTAATGTTCCCGTTGATGAAATACTTGAAACAAATACACTTCCATCATCTTGAACCTGAATGGTTGAATTTTTATTTACAGACCAGCCGCTCTTCCAATTAATATCTATTTTAGCACCCTCCCATAATGGCCGCGAAGTTTTAAAATCAAAACTATTCTTTTGCGAATAAACATCACTTAGATTTGTGTTACCTGAAACTGCTCGGGGTCCTGCATCTCCGCTGATACCAAGCATAAAACCTCTTGTCGGACCAGCATTCTCATCGTAAAATAATCCCCAGAAATTGCGAAAACCAGTTCCCTCTGCTTTCAACCCTGATTTAGAGAGAGTGTTATCATTACTAAAATTGAATGATATCATTTCATAATCTAAGAATACATATTTAGCAGCAGCAACTAGAAAACCAAATGCTCTTGATACTAATGAAGGTTTATTTGCATCAATTAAAAGTGAGTCCATCATTGCAGTCGAATCTACAACAGCAATAAGATTTCCAAGTGAATCGTACTGAGGTTTTTCTGGTTCTTTATTTAAAATTATTTCTTTTCCAACCAAATTATTTTTTGGAGCATCCTCTTTAAAGAATGGATCGAATAAAGATTTCCATCTCATAGTCAATCCAATTGTAGCCTTGTTGCTGAATCCTGCACTTCTACCAACAATTTCCTGACGAAAATCATAATTCCATTGATAACTTACTCCATAAGAGGCTGTTAAAGTAAAATATTTATTCATATCTAAAAGTGATGGAAGTTTTGGAGCAGTACGGATATCAAAATTTTGCTGATAGCGATTGTCTCTACCAAATCCTGCACCATTAAATATATCATTCCATATATCACTTTCAGGTCGTGGTGTAGCTGCAGAATCACCGTATGTTTCTAAGTAAGCAAGTGATGAACTAATATTTAAAGCATAACTTGTTGTTAAATTCAAGAATCCGCCCTCTGTAAGTTTCCAGGTAAAATTAAATCCACGTGAAGTTGTAAAATCTCTTGAAGAAACTTCGCTGGAAGGTGAATTATTTCTTGCCCGAGTAATGTTTGTTGCAGCATTTCTCTTGGCGGTAACAGCCAATGAAAAATTTTGCGGAGTAAAATAGATTTTTGTTCCGCTGTAATCTTTAAAGAGACCAAAAAACAAACCTATAACCGGAATATCAATTGGGTTAAAGTAATAATCAGGACTTAATGATAATCCGTAATTTAAATTTGCGTTCCATATCCAACTTTTATTGGATAAAACTGTGGGACCACGACTAAAAGCTGAATTATAGTTAAAGCCCATGGTTAAAGCATTAAATGTATCTCTTATTAGCCACCACTTTGTTGGAATTTTTATTTTGATACCTGATGCCGACCAAGAATCTGAAATGCTTTCTGTTTCAGTTTCCTCTCTTAATAATTCGGGAGATTTTACAGTTCCAGTTGTATCATTAGCATATAATACTTG
>CALLZX010000336.1 GCA_937858935.1 uncultured Ignavibacteriales bacterium
GGAATTTCAACCTCCCTCCCTTTTTGAAAGGGAGGGACGGGGAGGGTTAAACTCACTCATCCTGCATTTCAAGTTCATAACTTTCGCGGTATTTTTTTATTCCGCTAAAAACATACTCTGCAAATTTGTGCTGCCCGGTAGAAGTGCTTAAATGCTTTGCATCGTTTGTGTTGGAAAGGAATCCGCTTTCAATAAGCACGCTTGGCATTGATGCACCAACAAGTACATAGAATCCAGCCTGCTTAACTCCGCGCGAAGAAAGTGTTGGGTGATTACTAAACTCTTTGTGGAGATACTCGGCAAAACGTTCAGAATATTTCATATAAGATGAATGAGCCATACTAACCAGAATAAAATTTTCATCTGTTAATTTTTCATAACGATTGGGGTTTTCTTCATACTGGATCACACTGTTTTCAAACTCAGCAATAGAAATTGCTTCTTTAGTTCTGCCCGGACGAAGAAGATAAACCTCAAATCCGTTTGCAGTGCTTGGCTTTTTAGGTGTGGAGTTACAATGAATTGAAATAAAAAGCTTGCCGTTATTTTCGTTTGCAATTTTGCCGCGTTTGTAAAGATCAATAAACTTATCAGTCTTGCGTGTGTAAACAACTTTTACATCTTTCATATTTTCTTCGATAAGCTTGCCAAGTTTTAAAGCAATAGAAAGATTAATATCTTTTTCCTTAACTCCGTTTACACCAATTGCACCTGCATCCTGTCCTCCGTGACCCGCATCAATAACAATTACATCAAACTCCCATTTATCCTTTAACTTGTTTGATGAACTAGTTTGATTAAATAACTTATTATGTATTGTAATCTGGATATCGTTACTGTTTTCGATATTCATAACTTCATTGGTGGTGTATTCTTTTCCGACAGTAATATTTATAATTGCATCAGCACCAACATTTTTTGCTTCAATCTTTTTAACAACGCCTTCGGAGCCAATATGCTTAACCCTTTCAACATCAACGTTAACTTTTCTAAATGTAAGAGTAAGCACTCCGTTTTTAAATGCACTTAAATAAGATGGAATACGCTTATTGGATTTGACGGTTATTAAAGTGCCGTTTGCTTTTTCGTTTAGAATGATTCCCATTATATTAAATTTGGCGGAGGTTACTTCTGTTGTTTCAGTTGTTACTTCTTTGGGCTTACCGATTACAATTTTATTCGGGGCCTCGTATTTAAGCTCTTTGCCGTATGCTTGTCCGATTGCGTTCAAACTATAGATAAGCGGAACGTAAACTTTTTTGCTGATCAAGTAAGTGGATGTGGGAAGCTGAATTACTAATTGTTTTTCACCTTTCTTTTCATTCAAAACTAAAAAAGGGTTTCTTGCCGAGGCTTTAATTGAATATTCATCAAATTTAACTTCAATCTTTTGGGCATCCTCGTTATAGTAATAGTTAACACCAACTGCATCGGCAAAATCTTTTAGTGAAAAGTAAACCGTTCCTTCACGTATATAAGCAGGAATATTTTTCATTCCATCTTTTGAAACAACAAGCACATTATTACCATCCTGAGCAAAAGCATTGAATATAAGCATCGATACGAAAAAGGTAATAAGATATGATTTCATAATTATAACTTAACTAACCAATAAACGGAAAAATCATTCCGGTTTTCTTTTTGTATGATCTAAAATTCTCACCAAAATGTTTTTCAAGAAGTTTATCTTCCATAGAAGCGCGCATAAATAAAAACGGAATTTGAATCAGAGTTAAAGGTGCAAGTATAAAACTTAGTGTTGCTGCCGCTCCGCCAATATCCATTAAAAACTGAGAAAGATATTGGGGATGACGGATAAATTTAAAAGGTCCATTCGTAACAAGATGATGATCTCTTTTGATTGCAATATCCTGAGAAAAATTGTCGTCTAGAACTTTTGTAGACCAAATCTGCACCCAGGAAAAGATGATATAGAAGACCAACCCGATAACTCTCAAAGTTTGATGTTCGGTTTTATATTCTAAAGTTCCAACTTGAAATAAACTTACTATTAATACAACAAGAGCTATTGTTGATAGAATAAGCGGTAAAGTTTGAAGATAAGTTTTTGGTTTATCCTTAAATATTCCAACTTTATCTTTGATTCCTTTTTTAGCTGCTCCAACATTTGCCCCGAATGTTGCAATAATATTTAGTCCGATGATGATATTTATTGGATCCATAGTAGTTTCGATTCCGGATAAATTTGGTAAAGTAAAATATTTCAGAATCTGCTAAACAGATTTGCCATGCTTTTTCATAATTGAAGTCCATTCCTCAACGCTTAACTGTTCAGATTCTTCAATAAGCATTATTGGAATATCATCTTCAATCCTGTAACGTCTTCTGGTATTTTTATCAACTGAAACAAGTGTGTTGCCGTCTAAAACAAGATCTGCTTTTGTTTCCGGGCAGCATAAAATATCTAATAATTCCTGACTGATCATAAAGACACCTTTAGTGATTAAGTTATAAATGTTGAATGTTAATTTAATAAAGCATAACCAAATCATAAACAAGATTTAGCAAGTTAATTGTTGATGTATGTGAAATGAAAAAGTTAAATAGCAACTCTTGTGATGCAAATGTATTTTTCTTAGTTTTCAATCGCTCAATCCGATAACTAAATAGCCAACATCAATCTGGGTGAAAATAAATTAATAATTAAGGAGTTTGTATGACAAATAAATTATTAGTGCTTGCCCTCTTATCTTTCACTTTTTTCTTGTACAACTGCGGAGATAAATCAGACAAACCTCAAGATGAATCATCAAACAAAAGTGATCTTGAAAATTTTGCTGATAAAATGAAGGATGTTTCTGAAAACTTAAACGAGGGTAAGAAAGTAAATCCCGTTGATTTTAGAGAACTAAAAGCTCTTTTTCCTGAAACTGTTGGCAATCTGAAAAGAAGCAATTTAGAAGGTGAAAAAGTTGCCGCAATGGGTATGAATATATCCAACGCAAACGCCAATTACAGTGATGCTGAAAATAACACTTCTATCGATCTAAAAATTACTGATCTTGGAAGTGTCTCAGGTTTATCTGGAATGGCTGCCTATGGTTGGTATATGGTGGATATAGATAAAGAAGATGATAATGGCTATGAAAAAACGATTACTTACAAAGGCAACAAAGGTTATGAAAAATATGATACGCAGGGAAAATACGGTGAGCTTTCTATACTTGTAGCAAAAAGATTTATTGTTGAAGTAAACGGTAATAATGTTTCAATGGATCAGTTGAAAACAGCTGTTGATATGATTGATTTTGGTAAGCTGGAAAGCTGGAAAGACGTTGGAGTTGAAAAATAGTTTTCTTATAAATATTTACGCGCATTAATCATTAATTATAGGAGTACAATATGAATCTTGTTGACCGTGCTAAAAATATTTTAGTTACACCAAAAACCGAATGGGAAGTAATTAAGAATGAACAAACTACTACTTCAGATCTATTCACTAAATACGTGATGATACTTGCAATAATTCCAGTTATTGCAACTTTTATTGGTCAATCCCTAATTGGTATTTCCTTAGGACCATTTGGTTCTTACAAAGTGCCTGTAACAAATGGACTTATTTATGCTGTAGTTTACTACATTCTAAGTATTGCCGGTGTTTATCTTGTAGCGTTTATAATTGATGCTTTAGCACCATCGTTCGGTTCTACAAAAAACATGGAGGCATCATTAAAAGTAGCTGTTTATTCTTATACTGCAGCTTGGATTGCAGGAATATTTGGAGTGATTCCTATCCTCGGAATTTTAGGAATTCTTGGATTGTATTCACTTTATCTAATGTATTTAGGATTAAAGATTGTAAAAGATACACCACCAGATAAACTTGTCGGTTATCTTGTAGTTGTAATAATTATTGCAATTGTTGTTTATTTTGTAATTGGAATGATAGTTACCGCAATTGCACTACCAAGCTTTGGAAGTTTAGACAGTTTAAAAGGATTTGATTTAGGTAACTAAATTTTGCGAGTTGGAAATTAATAAATGCTTGCTCAATAGGGCAAGCATTTTTTATTTAGATGCTATAAGAATTTCAAGATGTGAAATATCAGGTTCAGAATTTATTTTCTTAAAGTACTCTAGAGCAAGTTTAAAATTTTCTTTACTTTGCTGAAGTTTACCCATCTCTTTATAAAGAACTCCAAGTTCCTGATAGGTTTCTGCTCTGTTTAATTGATTACCTGCCTCAATATTTAAACGTAAACTAGTTTCAAAATAATTTTCAGAGAGGATGTAATTCTGCACACTTCTTTGAATAATGCCTTTGATCTTATAAACCTCAGCGATGGTTAATTTATCGTTAAGCTTATGAGCAACTTCCATTGATTTATCAGCAAAAGCATTTGCTAAAGAAAAATCATTCATTTTAGAATAAGCAAAAGCTTTGTTTAGATATACAATACCAATGTTCTGCAGATAATTAGTTTCAATTGAATAAGAAAGGCTTTCATCAAACTCGTTTATTGCATATGAAAAGTCACCTTTTTTAGAATACACCATTCCAATATTCTGATGTATTTCTGCCATTCTTTTTTTATCACCAACTTTGGTGTAATTGATCAGCGCACGTTTAAAGTAAACCAAAGCTTCATCAAACAATCCCTTAATGTTGCTTATGATTCCTAAATTAATTTCAATCTTTCCTTTTTCAATGTAGTTGGATTCATCATTTGATTTCTCAAGTGCCGATTCAAAATTTTCTATAGCTGATTTGATATCTCCAAGATCACCGTGAATAGTACCAAGAAGATTTTCACACTTTGCAATTCCTTTCAAATCATTTACTGAAGTAAAAACATCTAAAGCCTTATTTACATAATTAAAACTATCTCTCCAGTTTGCCTGCCTGCTATAAATTTCACCAACCAAAAGGTGCGCATTAGCATATAGATCAATCATATTTTTATCCTCAGCAGTAAGCAGAATTATTTTCTGATTTATATCTATCGCAGCTAGAAACTCTCCATTTGTAATAGATGCCTGACTAATATATAGTAATAGAGAGAGGAATTTTTCCTTAGCCAGTCGGTTTCCTGAAAAGGTGGTAAGCAAATCAATCTGCGAACGATAATCCAGTCCATCTTGAATTTTATATTCAAGCTGCTTGATTTCCTGAAAAGATTCAATATCAGACTTACCAACTACAGAGGATTGGTAAAGCGAAATAAACTCATCTAATTGATTTTTACTGAAAAAATCCGGTAGAACTTCGGAAATGCTTTTATTTATTTGTTCTGTCACTTTGTAATTAGAATCGCAAAATATTAGAAATTACTTAAGTTTAACCGTTAACTTTTGGCAACAGTTATGCCAAGTTTTTTAGTGCATAGGGTGGATTGGAAAATCTAAATAATTAACACTTTTAGAAATATTTACCCGACAATCAAGGTAATTATTGCTTTAGTAAAAAATTTTTAACGTCTCATAATCAAACAAGAAGATAATGATAGGTTGAATTTTCATTTTAATTATCGAACAATAATGAAGGTTTGTTAAGGGCTGATTTAGATTTTTCTAAAATATTTTTATTTCTTGAATGGTATTAAATATTCTATTTAGACTTTAAAATAATCCTTTTATACTTTCCGGTGGTCTCGCCAGAATAGCCTTATTTCCCTTTTCAACAATTGGTCTTTGAACCAAATCTGGATTTACTATCATTAAATCTAAAATCTCATCCTCGCTAAATTCTCCAATTTTTGATTTTAATTCCTTAAAGGCTTCATCCTTTTTTCTCAGAAGTTCTGATGGCTTCATACCCATTTTTTTAAGTAATGATTTCAACAAAGATTTAGAAAATGGTTTAGTGTAATAATTAACCTTTTCGAAATCTATGCCTTGTTCTGAGAGAGCTTTTGTAACTTTTCTGCAAGTAGTACAAGTTGGCTTTTCATAAACTGTTATTTTATTCATAAAACTAACCTTTTATTCGTTTAGTTATGCACAATATTTGAGGAAACATTAGACTCTTTGATATGTGGGATATACAATTAAAATTAATTTAGCTTGCAAGTAATTTAAATAAAACTTGTAATTTGAACTCATTAAAAAACATTATTTTCTACAAAGGTCCTATATGAAATATTTTTTATCTCTTTTGCTTGCCATTACATTTTCAATAACTCTTAATGCACAGAATTATAAACAAGTAAAAATTTATATTCAAAGTCTGCAGGATGTTGATGAATTACAAAACGCCGGATTAGAATTTGATCATCCCAATGTCACCAAGGATAACGCAATAATCGTTTTAATTGATGATGATGATTTTCAAAAACTTCAAATGACTAATTTTAGTTATGAGGTACAAATTGCTGACTGGTTTGATTATTACTCAAAACAGCCAAAACTTACTGAATCTGAAAAAGCTTCTTTTATACAACAAAGTAAAGACAATTATGGTGTAGAGGGATTTGGTTTCGGTTCAATGGGTGGGTTTTATACGCTTGCCGAAGTTGTGACAAAACTCGATAGTATGCGATTGCTCTATCCAAACCTTATAACTACTAAAGTATCAATTGGTAATTCTGTTGAAAGTAGACCAATATATATGGTTAAGATATCTGATAATGCTGACATAGATGAAAACGAACCTGAATTACTCTATACTGCACTTCATCACGCACGAGAACCTCAGAGTATGATGCAGATGATTTATTTTATGTATTACCTTTTAGAAAATTATAACACAAACCCATCTGTACAATATATTGTGAACAATAGGGAAATGTATTTTATTCCAGTTCTAAACCCAGATGGATATGAATATAACCGCACAACAAATCCAGGCGGCGGCGGAATGTGGAGAAAAAATCGCAAGAACAATGGCAGCAGTTATGGTGTAGATCTTAACAGAAATTACGGACCGACTGCATACTGGAATGCACCAAACGGCGGTTCAAGCACAGATCCATCAAGCGACACGTACAGAGGAACAGCTCCTTTTTCTGAACCTGAAACAACTAATCTTAAAAACTTTCTTACTACAAGATATTTTAAGAATGCACTTAATTATCACACCTATAGTAATTTGTTAATATATCCATACGGCGCACTTGAGCAGGAAACTCCTGACTCTGCAATCTTCCGCGAGTTTGCTCGTGATATGACGGCTTATAACGGATATACTTATGGAACTGATCAGCAGACTGTTGGTTATAGTACCCGCGGTAACAGCGATGATTATTTTTATGATGGTGATACAGTGCTAAATCATGGAAAAATATTTGCTATGACGCCTGAGGTTGGAAGTACAGGATTTTGGCCAAGCCAGCCGGAAATTTTTCCTTTGGCAATTGAAAATGTTTTACCAAATCTCTACTACGCGTATGTTGCAGGTGATTATGTATCAGCAATAAACCCATATTTTTCACAACAGTTTTTTAATCCTGGGGATAATGTTGATTTAGTAATTCCGCAATTGAAAAATAAAGGATTAAGTGATGCATCAAATATTTCACTTTCCCTTAGTTCAGATAATCCATTAATTACCATTACATCAGGCTCAGTAAATGTTGGTAATATTCCTGCTCGAACTACTGTTAACAATAATCAGAATTTATCTTTTACAATCGGCAGTACTATGCCGGCTGACGTAAATGTAAAAATGCTCCTGACCATCTCTACATCCGGAACACCAATGTTCACTGATACACTGAGTTTTATTACGGGTACACCGATAATGGTTTTTGCAGATACTACAAATGATCCATTATTACTATGGAATATTACTTCAACGCCTGTTTTACCAAAATGGGAAGCAACCAATTTAAGCTTTCATTCATCACCAACTTCATTTACAGATAGTAAAACTGGAAACTATTCCAGTAATGCAACCGTAACAATGTCATTAAAAAATGCAATTGATTTAAGTGTAAATGAACATCCAAGATTATCTTTCTGGACAAAGTTTGATATTGAAAGCGGATGGGATTATGGTCAGGTTGAAGTTTCTACTAATAATGGAGCCTCATTTATTCCGCTAGCAGGATCTTATACGACTCTTGGTAGCGGTTCTTTTCAACCTAACGGCGAGCCGCTTTACGATGGTATACAAACGAGCTGGGTAAATGAAATAATGGATTTAACAAATTACAACACCAGCCAGGTTAAGTTTAAGTTTGAACTTAAGACTGATGGTTCTCTGGTTCAGGACGGTTGGTTTGTTGATGATATTAGTGTGGTTGTATATGGAATTGTACCAGTTGAGTTAAGTTCATTTAATGCGATAGCACTAGAAGAAAATGTAATGCTAAGTTGGATTACTTCTACAGAAACCAATAACATGGGATTTGATATTGAAAGAAGAGAGATTAAATCAAATTCAAGCTGGCAGAAATTGGCATTTGTAAATGGTAATGGAACAACAACTGAAAAATCATCATACTCTTATATCGATAAAAATCCATTCGATGGAAAATCATATTACAGATTAAAACAAATTGATTTTGATGGTTCATCAAAAATTTACAATGCTGTTGAAGTGGATTTTGAAATTGTTAAAGAATATTCACTCTCACAGAATTATCCGAATCCATTTAATCCAAGTACTGAAATAATTTACACTCTTGCAAAATCTGGAAATATAACTTTAAAGGTTTACAACCTTCTTGGGTCGGAAGTTGCAACTCTTGTTAATGGTTTTATGGAATCCGGAAAGCATTCTGCAAAATTTAACGCAAAAGATTTTACTTCTGGAGTCTATTTCTACACAATAAAAGCTGATAACTTTACATCAACACGCAAAATGATGTTGATGAAATAATATGATTATTATTATCACTGAATTTTAGTGGATGATAAAAAGTAAAATTTAAAAGGCACGAGTAATCGTGCCTTTTTTGTTGAATTATTAGGCATTTATAAACTATTATGAGATGCTTTGGTAGAATACAGCAATTTGTAAAACTGATTAATCAACCATTGTTTTGAGGTATCTGAATTTTAAATGTTGAGCCTCTTCCCTCTTTACTTCGAACTGAAATTTCTCCGTTATGTTTTTTCACAATGTCATTGCACAGGATCAATCCCATGCCTGATCCTTGCTCTCCATCGGTACCAACTGTAGATACGCTTTCATCAAGCCTAAATAATTTTGGAATAATATCTTCCGATATTCCAACACCATAATCTGTAATAGAAATCTTTATTTGATCAATTTCAAGTAGAGCAGTTACTAATATTTTGCCGCCGACCGTAGAAAACTTTACAGCATTTGAGATTAAATTTCGTAGAACTATGGAGATCATTTCTCTATCCAAAACTGCCGTTAATAATTCATCACAAACTATTTCCACGGATATTTTTTTCTTTGCTGCTGTTTCGGAAATCAGCGATACTGTTTGAATGAGTAATTCTCTAACAATCGTTGATTCATAATTTAGTTTAACTGCGTTCTTTTGAACTCGGCCCCATAAAAGCAATTCTTCAAGGAATGAATAAAGTTTCTCAACAGAACTATTTACTTGTGATATGTAAAGCCTTTTTTCAGTATCGCTAAAAGAATCATAATCTGAATCTAAAATTTTTGTTATTCCAAGCAAACCTTGAAATGGACTTCTTAAATCGTGTGAAAGGACAGTTATAAATCTGTCCTTTGCAGAATTAAGCTCTTTTACATGGTTTAATGATTGTTCGAGTTTTGCATTAGTATCGTTTTGTTTTGCAATTAACAAATTTAACTGATCATTCTGAATGTTTATTTTTTTTCGATCTTCTTCATAGTTCTTTATGATCGTATTCTGGATTACATATGCAAGGATCAAGTAAAAAAAGTATCCTACGGCGAGATCTATAAAACGATGATGTTCGAATTCATAAAGTGTTATAAATTCAGGTTTGAAGTATTGAATTGTAACCAAAGCAACTATCATCAAAGAGTAAACTACAAAGCCCCAAAATCTGTATTTAGATGGCAGAATTGTAATAAAAACAACAAAATAGACAAAAATTAGTACTCCATTGTTTCCATCATATCCAGCATTATAAAACCAAAGCAATGAAAACACAACCACTGATGCTAAAAAAAATGTGATCGAATGTTTAGATTCAAGCTGAGTATTTCTGACATTTATGTGGAAATAAAGTAAAACAAAAAGAGCTAACGCAGTTACAAGAGTTAATAATATCCCAAGATCTAACAAAATGTTTACTGCTAAACCAACAGATCCAATTATAATCGAAATATGCGTAATTAAGAGAAATATCCTTTTTTGAACATTAAAAGTATCCTCTTTGCCAAAAACAATCGTTTTATATCGATCAATTAATTTTTTCATTTATGAATTCAATCAGATTCTAATTCATTTACAAGTAAACAATAAGCCTAATTATTATCGAATAAATCCAAATATTTTAAAGGGGTAAATTTAAATTATTTATTTTTTTTACTCACAAAAAAAAAGCGATTCCATTGAATCGCCTTAAAAAAATAACTAAGAAAAAAACTTATTTTGTTAACAGATAATCGGCAATTTTTCCTAAATCTTTTACATCCTTATTGCCAAATGCCGGCATAATCTGGTTAGGATATTTACTCCTGTATTCTTTAAATCTATCTTTGTCCATAAACGAATTTGGATTTCGCAGATAGTTTATAAGATTGTCTCTGCTGCTCCAAAACTCTTTTATTCCTTTTAACGAAGGGCCCATATTTGTTCCTGCAAGATCAGCACCGTGACAATTGATACATCCAAATGTCTGAATAAGTTTATCCCCGGTAAGTTCTGAAGTTGTTTGTTCTCCCATAGATGAATTATTCATCCCTGATAAATCCTTCATTACTTCTTCTTCTTTAGTTAAACGACCTATCATAAAAAGAACAATAAATAAAAGCAAAAATACTGCTACCCATATCTGTGGTTTTGTCATATTCCTATAAATAATTTGTTAACGAAAATCTATTTTAGTCTATTCTATTTCAAACGAAGCGTTTACAACTCCGATAATTTCTTTTTCAATTGAACTAAGATCATTTATGCCGTAATCAGAAATTGCATTAGAAAACTTTGGAGTAATTTGAAGAACACCCATTCTTGCACTTCTCATCGGCCCGAGATCTCTATCCGTTGCCTCAGCTATTTTTTGTGCCCTTATCATTGCATCTTTTGCTGCTGCTGCCTGAATTTCAATTTTCAAATCTGCCATTTTCGTATAATGATATTCAGGCTGCTCAACATTAAAGCTAACTCCTTTTTCAATTAGTGAAGTTATATCAAGTGATAGCTCTTTGATTTTATTGACATCGGTTGATTGAATTTCAATTCTTTGGCTATATATATATCCGTTTATGCGTCCTGTTTGATATCCTTGTTCACTCATTTCATAAACCGGATAACTGTTTATTGTATTAAATTCTATTTTATCTTTAGGGAACCCTTTTCGTTCAAGATATGAAATAAGAATTGGTTTTTGTCTATTTAATTCAGCAAAAGCACTTTCAGAAGTTGATGATTGTACAGAGATCGTTCCACGAAGAAAACCAAGATCAGATACTATTTCTTTCTTTGCTGATCCTGTTACACTTATTGTTTGATTAGCACTTTGGCTTGATTTCCAGGCATTAGTAAAAAAAACAACACCGATGATAAAACTTATACCCAATATTGCTGACGGAAGAAACAGACTGTTCTTATTTTCCATATTATTTATGAATTTTTTAGTTACTAAATGTGTTAAAATGTGTAGCAACTTATCAAAAAAGAGTAATTTTAACAACAGAATTTGATTGGTATCTTATAGTAATAATTTAACTTTATACGGATTTTATGAATAAACCAAATAAACTTATAACCGAAAAAAGCCCTTATTTGCTCCAGCATGCTTATAACCCGGTTAATTGGTTTCCGTGGGGCGATGAAGCTTTTGAAAGAGCCAATAGTGAAGATAAACCTATCTTTCTTTCAATCGGTTATTCAACCTGTCATTGGTGCCACGTAATGGAAAAAGAATCTTTTGAAGATGATGTGGTTGCTAAGTTGATGAACGATGCTTTTGTTTCAATCAAAGTTGATCGCGAAGAGAGACCTGATATTGATGGAATATATATGTCTGTTTGCCAGATGATTACCGGAAGTGGCGGTTGGCCCTTAACGATAGTGATGACACCGGATAAAAAACCATTTTTTACCGGGACATACTTTCCAAAACAAAATCGTTTTAATAGAATCGGGATGATGGAGTTGATTCCAAGATTAAAAGAAATTTGGATAACTAAGAAAGATGAAGTTATTAAATCCGCAAATGAAATTGCCTCATCACTTAACAATCAAAATTTAATCTCAGATACAACTGAGATTGATAAATCAGTTTTAGATAAAGCTTACGAAGAGTTGAGTAAAAGATACGATGAAACAAATGGCGGATTTGGCAGCGCTCCTAAATTTCCGTCACCACATAATTTATTATTCCTCCTTCGATACTGGAAAAGCAGGAATAAACCAAAAGCACTTGAGATGGTTGAAAAGACCTTAACTGAAATGCGGCACGGTGGAATTTATGATCATATAGGATTTGGATTTGCTCGTTATTCAACTGATCAGAATTGGCTTGTACCGCACTTTGAAAAAATGTTGTATGATCAGGCAATGCTGGTTATTGCTTATACTGAAACTTACCTGGTTACAAAAAATGAATTCTACAAAGAAACATCAAAAGAAATATTAGAATATGTTTTAAGAGATATGACTCATCCCGAAGGAGGTTTTTATTCTGCTGAAGATGCTGATAGCGAAGGTGAGGAGGGAAAATTTTATTTATGGGATGCTGATGAATTAAGAAATGTTTTGGATAAAAAAGAATCAGATTTTGCAATTAAAGTTTTTAGCATCGCTGATGATGGAAACTGGATCGATGAATCAAAAGGGATGATGCCCGGTACAAATATTTTACATCTAAATAAATCCACCACCGAGCTGGCCAATGAATTTAATCTAAGCGAAGATGATTTTAAGAAGAAATTAGAATCAGTTCGCAAAAAAATATTTTTATACAGAGAAAAAAGAATTCATCCGCACAAAGATGACAAGGTCTTAACTGACTGGAATGGGTTGATGATATCCGCATTGGCTAAAGCTGCTCAAGCCTTTGATGATGAAAGTTACACGGCGGCAGCAATCAAATCATATTCATTCATCGAAAAATATTTAACAGAAAAAGACTGCCGGTTAATTCATCGCTTCCGTGATGGCGAATCGGGTTTGCCAGCCCACATTGATGACTATGCTTTTATGATTAATGCTTCAATAGATCTATATGAAACCACCTTTGAAATTGATTACCTAAAACGAGCAATTAAACTAAATGATATTTTGATGAAAGAGTTTTGGGATGAACAAAATGGAGGATTTTATTTTACTTCATCAACAAGTGAAGAGCTTATTGCAAGACAAAAAGATGTATACGATGGCGCCGTTCCTTCCGGGAATTCAGTTGCATTATTAAATCTTATAAGATTATCTCGATTTACTTCAAACATCTATTTTGAAAAGAAAGCTTATGTAATGGTTAAGTACTTTTCGGGTTATGTTTCAAAATCACCATCGGCTTTTTGTATGTTTATGTGCGGTCTGGATTTTCTATTTTCTGCATCCACAGAGGTTGTAATCGTTTCAGATCATAAAGATAATCATGCCATTAAAGGTATAAATCTTATAAGGAGTGTGTTTAACCCAAATAAAGTTGTTATTCTAAAATCCGATAATACTACTACAGATTATTCAGAGTTGCTATCATTTACAAATTTTATGAAAATGAAAGATAATAACACGACATTTTATGTTTGTCGTGATTATACCTGTAATCAGCCAGTAAACTCATTAATTGAATTAGAAAAATTACTTTTATGCTAACTAATTGTTGGTACTTAAGTAGATATTTAACTATAGTTAAACTAATTTTGCTGTACTTCCTTAAATAAAGCCGGAGAAACTCGTGAGCTCAGATAATAAATTTGTTAGATCGCTAATTGAAAATGCCAAACAAGGCAACAATGCTGCTATCGAACAGTTGTTCCAGATGAACCTTGGAAAGATCTATGCATTTGCATTACGTCTTACCGCTAGCAAATCTCTGGCTGAATCCATCACAAAAGAAACTTTTATAGAAGCATGGAAAAAAATCAATCTTGTAAGAAGTGATGCATCATTCCTGAAGTGGCTAAGTGCAATAACTGTTTATCAAACAATTGATTCTCTTCGTTCTAAAAAACAAAAGACAAAAACGGATCACAATGAACTGCGTGAACTCGAATCCAAAGATGAATTAGATAAGTACATTCTTGATTTGCCCGATCAGGAAAGAATGATATTCGTTCTTAACAGAATTGAAGGATATACGATTGAAGAAATCTCTGATATGATGGGAATAAAAAAAGATCAGGTTTCTGTTCATTTGGATATTGCTATTACGAAACTAGTAAACAGCGAATCATCCCTTTCTGATGAATCTGTAATGAAAGAAAAAATTTCTAAGGTTATTCCGGAACTCCAACCATCAGTAGAAGTGCGTAATGGTATTTTTTCTTACATAATGGATGAAAAAATCCGCGAACAGAAAGAACTTGAAAAAATTTCCGCATCAATAGCTGAAAAAGAAAAGCTTGAAAAAGGTGCAGAAGAAATCCCCGAAGAAAAAGAGAGTTATCTTGATGAAGAAACAGCAAAACCTAAAAAGCAGTTTAAGTTTAATCCTGAACTATTTAAAAAAATCACATATGCTATTCTTGGTTTAACTCTAATTATCATTGCTTACATTTTTATTACCTCACCAAGCAGCGGTTGGGAGGTTATTCAGGTTTCCGGACAACCAAAATATGATAATAGTGTAATGGTTAAAGGTGATGGATTTTCTTCTGAAAGTAATATTGAAACAGATGCAAATTCGTCAGTAACGGTTGCTATTCCTGAAATGGGAAGATTATTAATTGATAATTCTTCTGTCATATCAAGAACTAAAAACGATAATGAAATAAAATTGGATAAAGGACAAATCAGAAAATTTGAAGGGGATGCTTCATATCTATTAACAGTACTTACACCATTAGCAAAGTTTACAGAGTTATACAAAGGTGGTGCATTCCGATTGCATGTTGATGATAATGGAATGTGTAAACTTACTGTAGAAAGCGGCTGGGTAATTGTTAACATAAAAGAATTTGATTCATATGTACCAAAAAACTTTGGCTGTTTGATCACAAGAGGCAAGTATGCAATCCCTTATCCTTCAGATTCTTCTCCGCAGTTAATTAGTTTGTTGGAAAACTTTAGTGGAATAAACGATCCTTCTGTTGGAACTATTTTATCGTTAATGACAACAAAGGAAACCCTTTCACTTTGGCATATAATTCAACTTATTAGCACAGAAAATAGAAGCATTGCATTTGATCGTTTAAATGAACTCGTTCCAACTCCGGCAGGAGTTACAAAAGCAGGTATACTTGCACTTAATAAAACAATGCTTTTAGATTGGCGGCAAGAAATTGAATTGAAGATGGATTAAATTTTTTAAAAATGATTAATAAAAAACCCCAATTCAAAATTGAATTGGGTTTTTAATTTTAAATAATGTTGTTTTGTTATCTTTTGGATTTATAAAAATGAGAGCTCTGTCCAAAGAAAACTTCTGCTGCATCCATAATTGTTTCTGATAAAGTTGGATGAGGATGAATTGTTAATTTTAAATCTGTAACATTGGCTCCCATTTCAATTGCAAGAACACCTTCTGCAATTAACTCTCCAGCATTCGGTCCACAGATTCCAACTCCAAGTATTCTCTGTGTATCTGGATCAACAATCAATTTTGTTACGCCATCATTTCTATCAAGTGTAACTGCTCTGCCGCTTGCAGCCCAGGGAAATTTTGCAACTTCGTGCTTTATTCCATCTTTTTTTGCCTGCTCTTCAGTAATTCCTGCCCACGCAATTTCAGGATCAGTAAATACAACTGCAGGAATTGCAAGCGGCTCAAATGTAACTTTGTGCCCTGCAATAACTTCAACAGCAACTCTTCCTTCGTG
>CALLZX010000337.1 GCA_937858935.1 uncultured Ignavibacteriales bacterium
GGTCGCCCTAATTTTTCTAATCCCAAAATTTCTCTAGCACGATCTAACGAATCATCAATATTTCCAAGAACATTTTGTTCGCCAATAACTTTTAGAAATCCCGATTGATCCAAAGCCATCAACGGTTGTGTATGAACGCCTGATAAAACTAATTGTGTGCCTTTCTTAATTGATTCATGATAAACTTCTTCAAGAGCATGAATACCAGTTCCATCTATCGCAGGAACATTTCGCATTCTAACAATTAAAACTTTTGGAGGACTTTCTATAAACCTCATTGCATCTCGAAATTTTGAAACTGCACCAAAGAAAAACGGACCATTAATTTCAAAGACTTCAACTTCGTCAGGCACTTTTTTATTTGAAATAGAATTCACATCAACGGCTTCTTCATCATCATCTTTTAATTCACGAGTGATAATTCCAACATTTGTAACCATTGCCATCGATCGCATAAAAAGAAATACTGCCAGCACCATTCCAACTTGAATTGCAATTGTTAAATCAAATACAACTGTTAATCCAAATGTTGTAAGCAATACTATTATATCACTTTTAGGACTTTTAAATATTTCAATAAATGATCGCCATTCACTCATATTATATGCAACGACTATAAGTACGGCCGCTAAAGTTGCCATCGGAATTAATTTTGCATACTGTCCAAAGAATAATGTTATTAACAACAGAACAAGTGCGTGAACAATTCCTGCAACAGGAGTTCTTCCGCCATTTTTAATATTTGTTGCTGTACGTGCAATTGCACCTGTTGCTGGTATCCCGCCAAATAACGGAGTTATAATATTTGCAACGCCTTGTGCAACTAATTCCATATTTGAGCGATGTCTGCCGCCAATCATACCGTCTGCAACAACAGCGGAAAGTAAAGATTCTATTGCTGCAAGTATTGCTATTGTAGTTGCGGGACCAATTAAGTTTTTAATAATTGCAAAATCTATTTGTGGAAAAACAGGAGAGGGAAGTGCTGATGGCAGTTCTCCAAATTTTGATCCAATCGTTTCAACAGGGAAATGAAAAATTTGAACTATAGCTGTAGTAACTAAAAGAGCAACTATCGATCCTGGAATTTTATGAGTGATCCTGGGAAAAATTAGAATTATGAACAGTGCAAGTGCAGCTGTTCCAAAAGCATAATAATTAATTGTTGTAAAGTTAAATGAGTACTCAATCCACTTATCAAAAAACTCGGATGGAACATTTTCGATAGCTAAACCAAAAAAATCTTTTATCTGCGTGGAGAATATTAGCAAAGCAATACCACTTGTAAATCCAACTACAACAGGATGCGGAATAAATTTTATAACAGAGCCAAATCTTGCAAAACCCATTATTACAAGAATAACGCCAGCCATAATTGTTGCAATGATGAGTCCATTTATTCCGTACTGCTGAACAATTCCATAAACTATAACAATAAAAGCTCCGGTTGGTCCGCCGATTTGTACGCGGCTGCCACCAAGTAATGAAATAATAAATCCAGCTATGATTGCTGTGATTAATCCTTTTTCCGGTGTTACTCCCGAAGCGATTCCGAATGCAATGGCAAGAGGAAGAGCAACTATTCCAACAATTGTTCCCGCCGATAAATCCGCGATAAACTGTTTTGGAGTATAATTTTTAATAGTAGTAAATAATTTTGGTTTTAACATTGTATCAAAGTTTGTTTATCAAAAAAAGACTTTGCAAGATAATAATTATCAAAAACAATCACGGCATAAATTCATTGGTATTTTTAATGCTCAAATATCATTTTCAAATTGTGATTATAGGCATAATTATTGAATAAGTTATTTCCTCAAAAAAGAATATCTTTCATCAAGAAAAAAATATTAAAGATGATCAAGCAATTACTATTTAGTTTATTTATACTATCTCAGTTTTCATTTGCCCAAAACTATGGAACATTACGTTTTACAACTTATGCAGATGACAGGCGTAGTGCATTCAGTTTAACTTTTGATGATGGATTATTATCTCATTCAGAAAACGTAAGACCAATTTTAAATCAGTATGGATTTAAAGGAACATTTTATGTACTGCCTCCATACTTAACAGAATCATTACCAGGAATTTGGCGATACGGAATCTGGCCAGATTTTCAAGACATGGCTTCAGAAGGTCACGAAATAGGATCACATACTATGCGCCACTTTGATCTAACCTCACTTCAATGGGGTGATGTGAATGACGACAGTACTTTGTTGTATGAATTATATCAATCGAAAGTATTTGTTGATCAAAAAATTCCTTCAGAAAAATGCATATCATTAAACTATCCCTATACGCAGCATAATAGTCTTGTTGATTCTGCTGCCAGTTTGTTTTATGAGAATGGAAGAACACTTGAGCAAGTTCCAAATGACTCTTCACTATCTGAAGTAGAATGGTTTGGATTAAAAGCTAAAGTTGTTTTATTTGATATGCCAAGAAATTCTGTTAGTGATGATATTGATGAACTTATTACATTTTTAGAATGGACACAAAATTCAATCAACAATCGTAAGTGGGGTATGATAATTATTCACGATGTTGTTCCATTTAACCAATTACAGGAATTGTTGAATCAAGGAATCTATGAACCAATAACGAATGAATGGTTAACTTCATTGTGTGATTTTCTATGGGCAAGATCAATAGATAAAGAAGTTTGGGTTGAGGCAGTTGGAAATATTACACGCTACATTAAAGAGCGAGATGAAGCAGAATATCAAATTGTATCATCATCAAACCAGCTAATACAAATTAATGTTTCCGATAATTTAGATAATGAAATATTTAATTATCCACTAAGCGCGTATATAAAAATTCCAAATGAATGGAATTATGTTCGAACTGAACAAAATGGTTTGATAGATACATTGACTACAATTGTTACAGATACAGGAAGAGTTGTACTGACTAAAGTAGTTCCCGA
>CALLZX010000338.1 GCA_937858935.1 uncultured Ignavibacteriales bacterium
GCGATGGGTGTATCGAATGATGCTGCAAACAATATTACTACTGCACTAAAAGACGGCATTAAATCCTTAGGCAGTACAAAAATTGACAGTTTGACTTTTAGGGGCTCTTGGGCAATAATTGGCAAGAAAGGAACAACACCAGGGAATGTACTTGAAGAACTTCGTGGAAGATATGATGGGTTGATTTATATTGATTCAGCTTTTAGTAGACCACGATCAACTGGATCAATGGAAACGATTGAAATTGGTCCATCAACGAATTGGCAAAGCGTAACTGTTTTACAAGATATTCCTAACGGAAGTACTATCCAGCATTTTGTTTATGGAATAAAATCTGACGAAACAATTGATTCACTGGGAGTTTTAAATTTTGTAAACGACAATGCAAATCTTGGTTTTATCAATCCAGAAGTCTATTCTAAATTAAAAATCAAATCTGAATTTAGTGCAAGTCCAGAAGGAATTTCACCAGAAATTTCTTCATTAGGTGTTGATTATGTTGGATTACCTGAACTTGGAACAAACTTTCAAGTCATTGGAGTTGATAATGATACAATTCCTGCTGGTGGAAATATTAATCTTACTTTTTGGGTTTACAATGTTGGTGAAGCTAACACCGACAGTTTTAATGTTAAAGTTGATGTTGTTAATTCTAATAACCTGATTGATACTACTTTTAATTTTTCCTTTTTATCACTTGCAAGTGATGATAAAAGAAAATTTGATATAACATACCAAGCTAAAGGAATAGATATCGAGAAAAAGTTTGTAATAAATATCGATTCAGAAAATAAAGTAACAGAATATTTTGAGGATAATAACTTTTTCACAAAGGTATTTTACATACTACCTGATTTAATATCACCAACTTTACAAATAACTTTTGATGAGATTGAAGTTGTTAATGGGGATTTTGTTTCAAATAATCCAAACATAAAAATTGTTCTAAATGATGAGTCTCCGATACCGATTGTAGATACAACTGCCATAAAAATATATCTTAACGAAGACCCTGTTTACTATGGAGCTAATCCAGAAAACTTAACCTACGTAATAAATCCTAATAACCCCAAATTTGTTGCAGAGTATAAACCATATCTTGAAGATGGTGAATATCTTTTAAGAGTGGTTGGTAAAGATCCCAATGGCAACATTGCTGACTCAGCCTCGAGTGAAGTTTATTTTGTGGTTTCTTCCGAAACAAAACTGCACCAGGTTTATAATTATCCAAATCCGTTTGCTAGTGAAACTTATTTTACCTTTAGACTTAGTCAGATTCCTGAAGAAATTAAAATCAGAATCTATACTATTGCAGGACGAATGATTAAAGAAATTGAAAAAAAATCTTCTGAACTTAATTACGATCTCAATAAAATTTATTGGGATGGCAGAGATGAAGATGGTGATGTAATTGCTAATGGAACTTATCTTTATAAATTGTTAATGAAGAATGATGATAAGGTTGAATCAGTTACTCAGAAACTTGTAATTGTAAAATAGAGTGTTAAATCATAATAGAAGGAAACTTAATGAAATCAATGCTCCTAATTATTCTCCTTGTATTTTTATCTTCTCCATCATTTACCCAGTGGGATAAATATCCAAGACCTGATGAAGGAATAATGACCGGTGGAATGGGTATAAACTGGATAGATG
>CALLZX010000339.1 GCA_937858935.1 uncultured Ignavibacteriales bacterium
TTTGAATTTTCTCCCTAAGCAGCAATAAATCTTTTTGATTTAAATTGATTCCGCTTTTTGATCCCTGTCCCAAAGCATTAATTGCTTCTATTCTAATTCCAGCACTTGTGTCATTCAATAGAATATAAATAAGGGTGTTTTTAATATCCTCATCAGCTGGTAGTTCGTTTAAAGACTTTAGTGCTTCTCTTCTTACTCCGGGATTATTATCAAATTTTGCAACAGCAATCAATGTGTTTTTAATTTCATCATCAGGTTTCTTTATTTGATTTGCGTTGATAACGTTTATTGAATTAAGTCTTGTCCCAGGATTTTGCTCATTTAAAACTGCATAGGTCAGGATTTTCTGTAATTCAGTGTCATTAACGTTTCCCTTAATTCTACCTGATTTAACTGCTTCAAATGTAAATTCAACTTGCCCATCTGAAGGATCGGGGTCAATAAAATTGATATTCTGAATTCTTAGTTTATCAGATACTTTAGAATCAGTTTCCAGGTTATCAATAACATGTGAACTGAAAATTAGATAACCAATAAAAAGCCCAATTAGTATTAAAGAAAAACCACTAACTGCTAATCCAACCGGTTTATAAAAATGTGAGGAGATATAATCTTTAATATTATTTGAGAAAGAAGTCTTATTCTGTTGAGATCTTAATGCACCTCTTAATTCTAATCGAGCTTCTGTTAATAATTTTAAATCTACTGGGGATTTTGAATCTTCTGAAATATCGGTAAAAAGAATTTTATAGGATTCTAATTCATTAGCACAATCCTTGCAGGATTTTACATGATTCTCGAATAATATTTTCTTTTCACAATCCAATTCTTCATAAAGATAGAACGGGATTAACTCTTTACATTCATTATGATTCATATTTTTTCCTATCATCCGAAATATTAATAACTGTTTTCCAATTGTAATCTTAATTTTCTTACAGACTCAAATAGATACTTTTTTATTGTGCCTTCTTTACAATTCATCATTTCTGCTATCTCCCTGATTTTGTATCCTTCGTAATGCTTTAACAGAAAACTCATTTTTTGATTCGGTGACAAAGTATTTAACGCCTCTGTAATTTTAGCGCCATGTTCAGAATTAACAACCAAATTATCGGGAGACAATGCATTATTATGTGGAATCTCAGATATGTATGTTGAGATTTCTTCATCGTTCAAAGAAAGATGATTTTTTTTACTATATTTTCTTTTAAATGAGATACAAACATTTGAAGTAATCCTGAATAACCAAGTTGAAAACTCACTTTGAAACTGAAAACTTGCCAGATTTTTATACACACGAATAAAAACTTCCTGATAAATATCTTTAGCATCATCAGAATCGCCGGTGTATTTCATTGCAAGACGCAAAACCATTTTGTCATAACGATATATCAACTCTTCAAGAGCTAAAACATCACCTTTGTTTGCATTTATTATTAGTTCTTTATCGCTTAATGCCATTCAATTCTTCTGTTAACAATTTATTAGACCAAAGTTACTTAGAAAAGGTTGGTGGGGAAAAGCTATTATTTTATTGATAGGTTCTGGTGGATTTGATTAACAATTTAACCGCAGACTATAAATACATTTTTGTTAGTTATTTTTAGATTATTATGATTGTATAATATTACATAGTGTAAAACCCCAGATCACTTATTTATGTTGAAAACGGAATTATTATGGATGAACTAAATCAGGTATTATTAAAACGCATCTACAAACAAGAATTGCTGAAATTAAAAGTGGAAATTTATTTGTGAAAAAACACTCGCCAGCTCATCGCACTTGCCAAATTTTAAACTGGCATATTTAGAAACAGTCGCAAGATGAGTATAACTGTTTTTAGGGTGAGGACGGTTAGAGAAACTGACTTAAATTGAAAATTATTTGTTTTCAACTAGATACGGAATGTTTTCCCAGCAGCTTCAGGTAATCATTAGAAATTTATTTCAATAACATCTATTTAGTTATTGATCTTTTTTCTAAAAATTTATTTTTACATAGAATTATTTGTTAATTCCAGCTGGACTGATCTATAACTACTTACAATAATATTTTAAGGGAATTAAATTCAGATTTAAAACTGGATCTCTGTTTTTTTTCAGGTCAATTATTAAAATTCCAGTCAGAACAAAAAGAAGTCCTGTTAGACATCGGTGTATTTTATGGAGTAGAAGAAGACTAAAAACATTAACAGATTTAGATTTTTGAACAAATTGCTGATGAATTTTTACAACTTCCGCTGATTCTAGACAAGCTATACTAGGAATTCCATGATATGATATTCACTCCCCTGAAATTGGCTAGAAGTAATATAGGGTTAGGACCTAACACTGACCTCTGCGCAATCCTGGTTATGCAGCTTCTAAGATTAAATTTTACATGATTAATATAAATATGGTGTTATTGTAAGGTAAAATAGTTTGCAAAATATTTATTTGAAATATTGTATAAGTGTCATAAGTCAAAATAAACCCCTGCCAAACTGCCTACCGGACTGGCAGGCTTTTATCAGCAGGGGGCCTTTGAATCTGAAAAAACAATTCAACTCTAACGAGGTCTTTTGCCGGCTCTAATATCTACACAAGCTTTACAAAGTTTTTTGTTTCCTTTTCCTGTCACTTTATTTGATTTTGCAATAATACTTCCAGAAGCACAGACACCATATATATGATATACTTCTCCAGCTTTGGAATGATAAGGTGAAATTTGTTTAGGCATAACCACTTCTCCTTGATTAATTAATAATATGATAGAGACCACTATTTAAGATACAACATCTTTTTTGTTTCAACAAAACCTCCTGATCTTAGTTAGTAGAAATAAACTCCGCTTGGCAGTCCGCCTGTACTGGAAACTGCATCCCAATTTATTTCATAAATGCCAATAGTTTTTTCTTCATTAACTAATGTTTTTATTTCTTGACCGAGTGTATTGAAAATTCTTAGTGTTACTTGTGATGATTTTGGAATTGAATACTTTATAACTGATGAACTGTTAAATGGATTAGGATAATTCTGCCAAAGCAAAAACTCTGATGGCACTTCATTATTATCTTCTTCAACTTCAGTAGAAATAAAATGTGCCAGAAAATCATCTAAATTTATTGCTCCATTATCTTTCTTAGCATCATTTGTTTCAACAAGATAGGTGCGCGTCCATTTTATTGGAAAACTTCGGCTTCTCGAAGTTTGCTAATGATCTACTCCGTTGTGAATTTGTTTTTGCCCATAGCTTTTTCTCCTTTGATCCTAATTTAACAATTGGATCTCTTTTTTGGGGGCAGGTCATCTGAGAGCGGGTTTCCAGATTGGTACCATTATTAAATTGTTTAGGATCCTGAATTCTACTCTTGAATCATTAGAATGGGTAAACTACTTCCATGTTAAAATATATGAAGAAGATCATATTTCAAGTTACCCCAAATCAAACTTCCCTTTATCAGAACATTTCTTATTTCTGTTAAATCATTGAATTTTAGAAGCAAATGAAAGATTCCATATATTAAATTTATCAGTCGGATTTTCCTACTAGTATTTTAATTAAAGCGTTTATTACCTCTTGACAACGGAGAATTATTTTTTTAAGTTATGCAAAGCTTTGCATTAAATTGATAAAATTTAAGTTTAACGCTAATGGATTAAAGAACAATCGTTTGCATTAAACTAATTATCGATTATAAATAAGTATTGTATATAAACTAACTTTCAATAAATGCTATGTCGTCTACATTAAAGGATATTGCAGAAAAAACCGGAGTATCTGTTTCCACTGTTTCTAGAGTGCTTCATGATAATTCTAAAAGGTATAAAATTAGTGATGATACAACTGCTCGTGTGAAGCTTGTTGCCAAGGATTTAGGATATAGAGTAAATGCCCTTGCACGAGGATTAAGGCAACAAAAGACGAGTGAAATAGGAGTAATTATCCCCGATATATCAAATCCTTTCTTTTCGGATATTGTAAAAAGTTTAGCAAATGAACTGCGTAAAAAGGGATACAATTTTATTCTTTACGACTCCGACGAAGATATTAATATTGAGAGTGCAGGTGTGAAGAGTCTTTTAGAAAAACGGGTCGATGGATTGATCATCGCCTCTGTCGGGCAGGATTTTTTGCATATACAAAAAGTTCGTGATGCAGATATTCCTGTTGTAGTGGTTGATCGGTGCTTTGATGATCTGGATATTGACTCAGTCAGTGTCGATAATGTTAAAGGGTCACTACTGGCAGTAAATCATCTTATAAATGAAGGACACAAAAGGATTGCATTCATCCAGGGACTACTGGGAACATATGCAAATAAAACCCGCCTGGAAGGGTATAAGCAAGCTCTTCAAACAGCCGGAATTCCAATTGATGATCAATTAATAGTTGGCGATGACTTTAGATCTTTCAACGGCTACTTAAATACAAAATCACTTCTAAATCTTTCAAATCCACCTACGGCTATTTTTACGGCAGGAGATCTGATTGCCCTCGGTACTCTAGAAGCTTGTAAGGAAATGAATATCAGCATTCCGTATGATCTTTCTCTTATTACATTTGACGACCCGGTTTTTGCTTCATACTTATCACCTGCGCTCACAGCAGTTGAGCAACCAAGATTAAAAATAGCAGAGATTGCTGTTGCAATGTTGTATAGTCGAATAAAAAATCCTAATGACGAGCGCAAGAAAATTTTATTAGAACCAAAGCTGAATATTCGTAATTCCGTTGCGCACATTACACCAACTATAAATATTGATGCAAACTTGGGTGATGAAAAATCAACAGAAAGGTTTAACGAAAGGAATCTCGCTTGAACACTTTAATTACAAAAATCATTATTAGAATCCAGACAACCATTCTTTTTGCAATAATGTTTTCCATTATTTGTTTTGCGGGTAATACAGGAAAAATCTCTGGTAAAGTTACGGATAAAACGAACGGCGAGCCTCTAGTTGGAGCAAATGTTTTTATACAGGGATTAAATACTGGAGCCTCAACTGATTTAAATGGCGAATATTTTATACTAAATATTCCTCCTGGAACTTATAGTTTAACGGTATCGATGGTCGGATATGCAAAAGTTACAAAAAGTGATGTTGTAATTATTGTAGATAGAACCACCACAGAAAATTTTTTTTTAGAAACTGCGTTGATTGAGGTTGAAGGTGTTGTGATAGTTGCCGAGCGACCCGTTATAGATAAAGATCTTACCGCAAGTGAGCAAATTGTGACGGGAAATGTTTTAGAAAATTCTGGTGCCCGTTCCATTCAAGATGCTCTTGTAACTCTTCCTGGAATATTTAGTGACAATTCAAATCTTGCTTGGCAAAGAGGATCAACAAGAGGTTATGTTCGTGGGAGTTCTAATGTGCAAGCAGTATTAATGGTGGATAATCTTTCTGTTAATAGTGGATTGGTTTCAGACAATTACACGGGATTCAATACCTCTACAATTGAACAAATCTCTGTCTTAACAGGCGGATATAATGCTGAGTATGGTGAAGGTCGTTCTGCAGTAGTAAATATTGTCTCTAAAGAAGCCCCTGCGGGAATACATGGAACGTTGATCGGTCGTATGCGGCCAGCAGGAATTTATCATTTTGGAAGAAACATATACAGCAATGAAAATAATGATTATTTAAGTACAGGAATTGATTATTGGACTCAACAATCACAAGATGTTAACAGCAGATACTATCAAGCTAGCCCAGACTCATTGCTTGAAGCATGGAGAAAACAGACAACACCAAATGATGCTTTGGGTAAATATGCAGATCGTCATGAGTATGAATATGAAGGTACGCTCTATGGTAGTGTAACAAATGAATTAAGTTTTCTGGCTTCCGGAAGATTCAAGCAAGGTGTCGGAATATTTCCACAAGCAATACCTTATAATCCAGAATTTAATATTCAGGGTTATATTAATTATAAGGTTTCCCCGGAATTCAAAATTCGAATTGGTGGATTTGTGGGAGGCTATGAAAGCGCCGATTATACATCATCAAATCTAAACACATCTGAGATGGGGCAGGAAGCCGGATGGTTAGCCCCAATGAGAATTGATGAACAATATGCAAGAGCAAAATATAATTTATTTGGGGCACCATTTAGACAATGGCCTGAATTAAGAAGGTGGTACCAATTATACGGAAAAGTAACACAGGTAATGAACAATCAGTCTTTTTATGAATTTACTCTTAGTTACTTAAAAGATAATCTAGATCGTTCAGATAGAGAGAATAGGATAGCGGATTCTCTTTGGTTACCTGATGAGGTTTCTATGCATCCTCGTTACACATTGCAATCATACTATCATACTTGGACTAAAAACAATTCTGAATCATTTCAAATTAAAGGGGACTACACTAATCAAGTAACAAATACACATAATATTAAAACTGGTTTTTCATTAAAAGTTTATGACTTTTATTATGAAAATTATGCTGCTGAATCCAAAAGTAATAGAGTTAATGAGATGAATGTCTTTGATGGTAACCCATACGAAGGCAACGCTTA
>CALLZX010000340.1 GCA_937858935.1 uncultured Ignavibacteriales bacterium
AAAAATAATCCTTCATTTGATGTAAATTTATATGTTAATCCAAATGGAAATGAATAAGAAGAAGTACTAATGTTATTATTTGAGGTTACGTCTGAAAGATAAGCGTTAATATTTGGTGTTACTGAAATAAATGTACCTGTAAAACTTTTCAATCCTATTGTTGCAGATGTATTGGCGGATTGCATATTGCCGTAATGAAATTCAAAAGAAAAATCTTCTTCAAATAACCATAATTGAAAATTCATTCTACCATTTGCTGCGATAATGTTTTTCCATTCAATCTTAAATATTCTCTGTGGATAATCACCAACAGTTTTATATTTAATTTCGGTCTGTGCATCTGCCATTAAATCATCCCAGAACGGAGCCAGAATTCTTGCAATTTGTGGATTCGCCAAATCATTCAGGTTTGTTGATGAGTTGAAAGGAGTGTTGATCTGAACTAACCCGTTTACAAATATTCTTAATTTATTTGAAAAAAGTGTGTCGGGGTATGGATAAGAAATAAAAAATTTAAATGGTAAGATAATATCTTGAAATCCTTCATCGCCGATAGCTGTACTTATATCTGCATTATTTAGCTCAATATAGCTTTGTGTAGATTCATAAAAAGTGTATGAATAAAGTTGTGCATTTATCTTATTAGTGAAGATAAAAAATAAAAAAACAATTAAAATACTAGTGGTCTTCATATACTGATCCTCCCGTGAAATAGTCACTTCAAATGAAACAAATTCTCAATTCAATTACAAGTGTTAGCAGGATTTTATTTAATTTCGTTTTGTTAATATCAAACAATAAGAATTTTTAGAATTATGAAAACAAAACTCGATATAGCAAAAAATTGGCTGCCGCGTTACACAGGAACAAACATAGATGATTTTGGGGACTATCTTCTGCTAACAAATTTTCAAAACTATGTTGATAAGTTTGCAAATAGATTTAATTGTGCTGTTACAGGTATCGGAAGACCGATGCAGACTGCAACAAACTCAAGTGGATTATCCATTATAAATTTTGGAATTGGTTCTGCAAATGCTGCAACAATAATGGATCTACTTGTTGCTCGTAAACCAAAAGGTGTTTTGTTTCTTGGTAAGTGCGGAGGATTAAAACGATCAACAGAAATCGGGCATTTTATTCTTCCCACTGCTGCAATACGCGGAGAGGGAACAAGTGATGATTACAAACCAAAAGAAGTTCCTGCTTTGCCTTCATTTAAACTTCACAAATTTGTTTCGGATAAAATTATACAACGTGAGTTAGAGTATCGTACAGGAGTAGTATACACAACCAATAGAAGAGTATGGGAATGGGACGAAGATTTTAAACAATATCTAAAAAAACTTTCCACAATTGCAATCGATATGGAAACAGCAACTTTATTTATTGTTGGATTGGTAAATGAAATTCCGCGTGGAGCGTTGTTGTTAGTATCAGACATTCCGATGATTCCTGAAGGAGTGAAGACAGAAGAATCAGATAAAGTTGTAACAGAAAAATTTGCTGATCTTCATCTTGAAATTGGAATTGAAGCGATGACAGAATTAGGAGTAAAGGGAGAGCAGATAAAACATTTTACTTATTAAAAATAGTTTTATGGTCCAACGCCAAAAACATCTGAGCAAATGAGTACCAGGCTAAACCCAATGCCCATCCAGAAATTACCTCAGTAACGGTATGTCCATTACTAACAAATCTGCTTATACCAACTAAAACAACAATGATTGCTGCAGAAATAAACAAATACTTATTTACTAATTCAAATTTCAAATTTGTACTTAAGTTTTTTGCAATCGCAAAGTATAACACAGTTGCAATAAAAGTATGACCGCTTGGAAAATTGGAAAGTGTTTCTATCAAAACTGATTTTAAATAAAGTTCTTCGTGTTTGGAAGTAATTGATTTAGTTACAATGATTAAAAATATTCCTAATACAACCGTAAATAAAAAATTGTATGCAGCTTTGCTTCCACGAATCATTTTAAGGTAGAAAAAAATAAATGTAGAAAAAATTAAAACAAGTTCACGACTACCTAAAGCAGAAACATCTCCAACCATATTTACAAACCATGGCGGTCCATATGAGTATGACCATTTATTTGTATAACCTAAAGCATTGTATAGTGCTTTAGCTACAACTGCGGATAAGCCATCAAAAACTCCGAAACAGCTTAAGAGAAAAATCGATAAGCTGGATACAAAGATTAATATTAAAGTTTTATTGGTTCTAAAAAACATATTGTTCAATTGGTTTTAGATTGGCGACTAATATACTGAATTATATTTTTACTGATTAGAATAAAATTAAAATAGAGACACATATTTGTGCGTCTCTAAGAGTGAAATTTTATTTTGTTTCGACTTCTTTCTGGATGATAATCTGCTTTACCTTTTTACCATCTTCTTCTAATACATCAACATTAACTTCAATTTCATTATCAGATTTCATTTTTTCAAGATACTCATCAGCAGCCTTAACTTCGTAGATTTCAATATTGTCTTTGCCATCTTTATTTGTTGTTACTTTTACAATCTTTTTTCCACTATCATCAGAAACAACAACTTTTTTTTCAATCGTTTTTATATCAGCATCATCTGAATCAAAATCTTCATCAACAAAAACTAAAACCTCATCTTCATTATCTTCATCCAGATTTTTGATTATAATTTTTTTGGTTAGACTATCATCCGTAAAAACTTTTCCATCCTTTGTTGTAAACGAAAATGATTTGACTTCCTTATCTTTTTTCATTGCCGAAAAAAGTTCAGTAGCTTCATCACCGTTAAATGTAAATACTCTTCCTTCAGATTTGATAACAATTTCATCAACTTTGCCATTAATGTCTCTAAGCATTTTCTTAACATCTGATTGAGCAAAGGTTAGGATGGGGGAAAGTAAAAGTACTGCAAATAGTAATGTCCTTCTATTCATCTGAAAACTCCTTTATTTATTAACACAAGTTTTGACGAAGATTTGCGAATTAAGTTCCAAATTGTGTTTTGTAATAATGAATTAAATTCTTCTTCTAAAACCTTCACCCATTACTTCATGCACATTGCTAACCGTTACAAAAGCTTTGGGGTCAACCTTTTTGATTATACTTAGCAATTTTGATAATTCTTTAAGTGTTACAACAGTAGTAAGCATTTCACGATCTATGTTTCTGTAAAGTCCGCGTGCTTTTATTGCAGTTGCCCCACGACTTAAATCATCCATAATAGCTTGTGCTATTTCTTCATTCTTATCTGAAATTATATTAACCGAACGAGCATAATCAAAGCCATCAATTATTACATCTACTAATCGGCTGGAAATAAATAGGAGAAACAAAGCATAAAAAGTTAATGTAACCGCGGACCGATCACCAGCAAGATCTTTAAAATCTATAATAAACCCTGCGAGAAGAATTACAAAAAAATCTGTAATCATAATCGCCATTCCTGGTTTTGTTCCAAATCTTTTTTGCATAATCGCGGCAACAATATCTGAACCTGCTGTGGTACCTTTGAATTTAAAAATTATTCCAAGACCTAATCCAAGCAATGCAGCTCCAATTAAAATTAAAAACATAAAATCATTTTGTTGAAGATCTTTAATTGTTGATGTATCCTGTAAACGTATGAATGAAAAACCAGGAATATCACCTCTAAAAAAATCTATGAAGAAAGAGTTAAGTGAAAATCCAAAAAAAGTTCTTACACCAAATTCTTTTCCAAGTTCTTTAACTCCCCAAATATAGAGTGGTATGTTAAGTACCCAGATCATTAATCCAACAGGTAAACCCGTTAAGTAGTGAACACTCATCGAAAGTCCGCTTACTCCACCGGGGACAACTTTTGCATCAACAAGAAAAATACCAATGCCAATTGCCATTATTGCTGCACCAAATGCGATCGCCAGATATTCGAAAATAGTATATAGGTTGGGTTTCATTTTATTCATAAGGTTCTCATAAAAATTAAAAATTTCTTGCACCAAAGTTAGCGATTGAAACTCATTTGAGAAAAAATGCAAATTAGAAAGAATAATAATTGTTGGATGATTCTAAAAAATACTCTAAGAATGCGTTTAATTCTTCTAAAAACAGTTTAACTTTGAATACACAAAAAAAATCTTCGAGAGAAAAATGAAAAAAGCCTTACTAACTGTACTGTCATTGTTCTTAGTCTCATTTATTACCAACGCTCAATATATAAATGTAAGAATTGATGATCCAACCAGTAATCAACCTGAAGAAGTATCAATTGCAATAAACCCAACTAATCCAAATTTTATTTCGGCAGCGGCAAACATAAATCATTTTTTCAGATCAAGTGATGCTGGATTAACATGGCAGACATCTTATTTAACTTCATCATTTGGAGTTTGGGGTGATCCAAGTGTTGTTTATGATGAACTTGGAAACTTGTACTTTGGTCATCTTTCAAATCCACCTTTCCCTGGCTATTGGATTGATAGAATAGTTGTGCAGCGTTCAACTGATAATGGAATAAATTGGAATGATGGTGCAGGAGTTGGGTTTTTAAATCCTAAGAATCAGGATAAGGAATGGCTGGGTGTTGATATGCATAGTCCAAATTATAAAGGTAATGTTTATATGACCTGGACAGAATTTGATAATTATGGAAGCAGCAGTCCAAGTGATTCATCAAGAATTAAATTCTCCCGATCAACAGACCGGGGATTAAATTGGAGTAATGCAATTACGGTAAGTGATAAAAGCGGCGATTGTATAGATGAAGATAATACTGTTGAAGGAGCTGTTCCTTGTGTTGGACCAAATGGCGAAGTTTATGTTAGTTGGGCAGGGCCATTAGGATTAATGTTTGATAAATCTACAAACGGCGGAACAAGTTGGAATGTTGACAAATTTGTAACCACAATTCCTGGTGGCTGGGATTATGCGGTGCCTGGAATTTATCGCGCAAATGGTTTACCAGTTACAGCCTGTGATACAAGTCAATCTCCATTCAGAGGTAATATTTATATAAACTGGACTGACCAAAGAAACGGAACCGGCAATACGGATGTATTCCTTTGTAAATCTACGGATGGAGGAAACACGTGGAGTGCAGTTAAAAAAGTTAATGATGATAACACGACTAGGCATCAATTTTTTACCTGGATGACAATTGATCAGACTACAGGTATTATTTATTTCGTTTTTTATGATCGAAGGAATACTGCCAATAATTTTACTGATGTTTTTGTTGCAAGATCAACCGATGGCGGTGAGACATTTACAAACTTTAAAGTAAGTGAATCATCCTTTAATCCTTCCTCAAGTGTTTTCTTTGGTGATTACACCAACATTGCTGCATTGAATAAAATGGTTTATCCAATATGGATGAGATTGGATACAGGGACTTTAACAGTTTGGACAGCAATCGTTAATGATTCATCTGCAGTTATTCCTGTTGAGTTAAATAGTTTTACAACAAGTTTATCTGATAGAAATGTAAAACTTTATTGGCAAACAGCCAGCGAGTTGAATAATCGTGGATTTGATATAGAACGCTGTGCGCTAAGTGCTGAGCGCTTAGCATGGGATAAAATTGGATTTGTTAACGGAAAAGGTACAACAACTGAAACAACCAATTATAGTTTTATTGATGAACCAACCCAATCAGGGTTATATTCATACAGATTAAAGCAAATTGATTTTGATGGAAGTTTTAAATACTCAAGTGAGGTTGATGTTAATTTTATTTTTGAAAATGATTTCCGAATATCCCAGAACTATCCAAATCCATTTAATCCAAGTACAACGATTGAATATCAAATTCCACAAGCATCTTTTGTAACAATTCAAGTTTATGATGTACTTGGAAAGGAAGTTGTAACTCTTATTAATGAAGAAAAACCTGCTGGTATCCACGAAGTAAACTTTGAACCAAAAGAGTTAACAAGTGGGCTCTATCTTTATAAAATATCCGCTGGTGGATTTGAACAGACAAGAAAGATGATGCTGTTGAAGTAATGTTCAATGGTAAATGTTAAATTTTCAATTAAGGCGATTCAAATGAATCGCCTTTTTTATTTTACTCAGATTCAACTTCAGCAATATCCAGAATTGAATTCGGTACTTCCGGTTCACCAGTATAAAAACTTTTATCAACTTTCTTTGTGTAACTCCAGCGGTGCAGCCAGCTAATTCCACCTCTGCCAACAAATGTATCTTCGCTTTGGTAAGCTGTATCTGTTAAAGCTTCCTTTAATGAAATAAATGCATAATTTTTTTTTAATAATTCTTTAGCTAATTCATCAAAGTAATCAGCGTTTATCATATTAGCGTGAACAAGTAGGATTTGTTTTATTTCTCTTCCAAATAATTTTACTGATTGATTTTCAAAGTAAATTGTTTTATCAATCATATATCTTACGTACTCTGAGCCAATTTGTTTCATTAATTCAAAATCATTTTTATTATAAGCATTTTCATAAGCGCGAGCATAAATCCATTCACCATTATCTATAGTAACAGGAGCAATTGTATATTTATGTT
>CALLZX010000341.1 GCA_937858935.1 uncultured Ignavibacteriales bacterium
ATGTGAAAGTCGTGTAGTAATGCGCATCATAATTGGAATTTTAAGTTTTTCAGAAAGTTCAAATCCTTCATAAGCCATATCATAAGCTTCCTGTTGGCTTGCTGGTTCAAAGATAGGAATCATTGCAAACTTGCCGAAGAAACGAGAATCCTGTTCGTTCTGTGATGAGTGCATAGAAGGATCATCAGCAACTGTCACTATTAATCCGCCATTAACACCTGTTATTGCAGAATTGATAAAAGCATCGGCAGCTACATTTAATCCAACGTGTTTCATACAAACCATTGCGCGTTTACCAGCGTAACTCATTCCAAGTCCGGCTTCCATTGCAGTTTTTTCATTTGCAGACCATTGACTATGCAGTTTTCTTTCAAGAGCAATTTTATTGTGTTGGACATATTCGGTTATTTCTGTGGAAGGTGTGCCGGGATATGCATAAACGCCGGACATTCCGCCATCGATTGCGCCTTGAGCAATTGCTTCTGCACCAAGTAATAAAAGCCTTTCCATTATTCCTCTCTTTCTACATCAGGATAGAAATTTCAAAAATATTAATAATCAAAAATAAGGAAAGGAAATCTGTTTTCTAATTAAAACTGATTAGAATATTTTACTTTAAAAGGACTTAAACGCGGATTAAGTGAATCCTTTTTAATTAATTCATCAAATAGTTCTTTGCTTTTTTCGAAAGGCAAAGTTTCAGAGTAGATAATCAATAAGTTTATTTGCGGATCTATGTAGTTTGGAAATAGTTTTTGCATTCTACGATAATAAGAAGTTGCTTTATCATATTTTTTTGATGATTGATATATCCCCGCAGTATTATGCAAAACTAATGGATTGTATGGTGAAAGTTTTTCAGCATTTAAAGAGTGAGTTAAGGCTTCATCTAAATTTCTTAGTCGGTAATATCCCATTGAAGTATAATATTCGACTGGCTGTTTAGTTGGATCATATGGATATAAAACTTTATTAACATTTTCAATTTCCATAACCATCTTAGAATAATCGCCTCCATTTTTATACTCAATTGCTTTTATAAAACTTAATTCAGAGTTTAGTCTTATGTATGAAGTAACGATTCCTAAAACTAAAAGAACAAAGAGAGTGTATAATATTTTTTGAGAAGAAAACTTAATCACTTGCAATTTTTCGTTGTTAAATGATAACGCTAATCCACAAGCTATAGCTAAAAGGAAGTACGATGAAAACTTACTCATTGGAAATGCTATGAGTGAGAATCCGATTGTTGCTAATGTAGAAAGTAATATAAAAAAATGATTTTCGTTTGACTTACCCTTTTTGTTAAGATTATACATAATTACTAAGATAATTGTTAGATAGACTAACGGTGCCGCAAATCCATTTTCAGCAAATAACTCAAGAAAATCATTATGAGAGTGAATTGAGTGAACGAAATAAATCTGGCTGTCAACAAATTTATCCCCAAAATATTTAGGATATATGCCGCTCCACTTCTGCAATCCAACACCAGTAATTGGATTTTCTTCAATCATTTGTAATGAAGCACTCCAGAAATTTATTCGCATTATATTGCTTTTATTTTCTACATCGATCACACTTGTTACATTAGAACCAAAGTCTGTGCGTTCGCCTTTTACTGATGGTATGAGCGAGAGTAAGAATGCAATTAAATAAACAGCGAATATTGTGGCCAGAGTTTTAATTTTATTCTTATGGTCTTTCTTTAGGATGATATGAACAGATAAAACTATCAAAATTAATATTGAAAGCCCCAGAGCAGATCTGCTGCGAGTATAAAATAAAAAGGATAAGTTAACTACACCAGCAAATAGTAAAAGCGGAGTATAATCTTTCTTAATATAGTTTTTTAATATCAGCAAAAATGGAATTGCCGTAAGCAGATACTCAGCAGCAAAACCTCTATGTCCAATTGTGGAGCCTGGAATAATAATCTGCGGCAGCGGTATCAATTCTATACTCATTACCTGCAATAATCCAATAAAACTAAAAAGTGTGGAAACAATAACAACAGAAATGGAAATAATCTTAAAAAATTTTTCTTCGCCGATTTTATTTAACGTGTATAAAGTAAAAATTAGTATAAATACTGATGGAAGAAGATAGGTTAACTGTAAAAGCAGCATTCCGGATGAACCATTTAAGAAAGAAGTAAAAAACGTAAATGGAAAAAGTAAAAGGAGAATAAACAAAGTTCTGTTGACTGAAATTACTTCCGGATTTACTTTAATCTTATTGAGATATAAAAAGGCCGGAATAACCAAAATAAATAGAATGAGCTTTTGGAGATTATCCATTTCTAAAAGTCTTGTTGAAAAAACAATTGGAGAAATGAGCATCAGCCCAACTAGCCAATCGTAATTATTCTGAGTTTTCTGCTTATTCATTTTTAATTTTAAGTTAACAAAAAATATAGAAAGAAATATTTCGCATCAATTAACAGTGTCACTATTTTATCAAGTTAAACACTACTTGAGAAGTCAGTGCGAATTATTTAACTTCAATATGTAATAACCAACTTTACTTTTTTTATGAATTCAGTTTCTGATAAGAGCAAAACTATTTCAAATCTTGGCAAAAGTATCATAAAAACATTGGCTTACTATGATATTTTTGAATATCCATTAACGGCTGAAGAGATTTATCAAAACCTAGGAACAAATTCTGTTTCTAATTTGGACGTTTTGAATGAGATTGAAATGTTAAGTGATAAAGGATTGGTCTTTAGAAAAAATAAATTCTATTTATTACGAAACAATGATATCTTGATTTCACGGCGGATTGCAGGCAATAATCTTGCTGAGAAAAAAATAAATTCAGCTTACAGAATGACAAAGTTTATTTCAAAATTTCCTTACGTGCGGGCAATACTTCTTTCCGGTTCGATTTCAAAAGGCTATATGGAAGCAGATTCTGATGTGGATTATTTTATTATAACTCATCCAAATCGATTGTGGGTAACACGATTATTATTAATGCTATTTAAAAAAGTTTTTTTGTTTAATTCCAGGAAAGTGTTTTGCATAAACTATTTTGTGGATACTGAAACTCTTGAAATTGAAGAGAAGAATATTTTTACCGCTACTGAACTGGCAACTCTTATCCCGACTTACGGCAAAGAATTATATGATGAGCTTTACAAAAAAAATTCATGGATTAGAGATTTCTATCCCAATTTTCCTAAAAGAGACAATAATATAATTTCTAACAATAAGAATAGTTTAATACAAACGACGTTTGAAAAAATCCTTAGTAATTCTTTTGGTGATAAGCTTGATGATTTTGCTATGAATCTTTTTGAAAAATCTAATCAAAATAAATATCGCAATTATAATCAAGATGATTTTAGAGTTGCATTTAAAACATCAAAGCATGAATCAAAACACCATCCCAAATTTTTTCAAAAGCGAGTTCTTGAAGCTTTCAATGATAAACTAAGAACATTTGAAAATAATTATAACATTTCTTTAGAATGAAATGAAAAATATTCTCTTCACACACTCATACTTTTATCAATTTGACCACAAACAATGGAATACTCATCAGCCGTATCCTCCACTGGGAACAATTTATGCCGCTGCAGTTATGCGCAATGAGGGATACAATGTTTCTTTATTTGATACTGCACTAATTAATTCACCCGAATTAATAATTCCGGTAATTAAAAAAGATAAGCCTGATTATTTAGTTATCTATGATGATGGATTTAATTATCTAACCAAAATGTGTTTAACAAATATGCGTGAAGCAGCTTTCCGGATATCTGAAATTGCTAAACACAATGGAATTATTGTTATTGAATCAAGTTCGGATGCTGCTGATCATTATGAAAAATATTTAGACCGTAACGTTGATTTTGTTATCATCGGGGAAGGAGAAATTACCCTTAAAGAATTGATCAACAAGCTTAATAAGAACGAAAATGATTTTGAAAGTATTGATGGGCTTGCATTTAGAAAAAATGGAAAGACAATAAAGACATCTCCAAGACAGATATTGAAAGAACTCGATACACTGCCGTTACCAGCCTGGGATTTAGTAGACATTGATGACTATCGTGATATCTGGTTAACACACAATAAGCATTTTTCTCTAAACATAGCAACCACGCGTGGTTGTCCATTCAAATGCAACTGGTGTGCTAAACCGATTTATGGAAATCGTTACAATGTACGTTGTCCTAAAAATGTTATTGACGAAATTACTTTTCTACAAAAATCTTTTGGTGTTAATCATTTTTGGATGTGTGATGATATTTTTGGTTTAAAGCCTGGCTGGGTTCAGGAATTTCGAGATTTAGTAAAAGCGAATGGATTAAAATTTAAATATAAAATTCAATCACGTGTAGATTTACTTTTGCAGGAAGATACAATTGAAGCGCTTGCACTATCAGGAGCAGAAACCGTTTGGGTTGGAGCTGAATCAGGTTCACAAAAGATTCTTGATGCAATGGACAAAGGAACAACTATTGAAGAAATTAATAAAGCAACTAAATTGTTAAAGAAACATAATATTCGTGTTGCATTCTTTCTACAATTCGGTTATCCAGGTGAAACAAAAGCGGATATTAATAAAACAGTTGAAATGGTTTTGAATTTAATGCCTGATGAGATCGGTATTTCAGTTTCCTATCCCCTGCCCGGTACAAAGTTTTATGAAAACGTAAAAGATCAGTTAAAAACAAAATCTAACTGGGCAGATTCTGATGAACTTGCATTAATGTTCAGAAACACCTTTCCGCCTGCTTATTATAAAAGACTACATAGATATGTTCATAAAGTTTATAAGAAAAAAGTTGGATTGACATCTATAAAAAATATTTTGCTAAATCCACTTACAATGAACTTTAAAAAACTTCGCGCATCATTGTTAACTTTCTATTACATTCCTTCTTCATTATTAGATTTAATTTATCTAAAAAAATTGGAAAAAGCAGAATGACTTCTGCATTGTTTGATTCAGCAGCACAGAACTATGACAACACTTTTACAAATACTGAAATAGGTAAACTACAAAGAGCACGCGTTTGGAATTATTTAAATTCTATCCTGCCAAACAATTCTTTAAATATACTCGAGTTAAATTGCGGAACAGGTGAAGATGCTATATGGTTTGCACAAAAAGGACATAAAGTTTGGGCAACAGACATTTCTAAAAAGATGATTGATGTTGCCCGTTTGAAGGTAGAACAATTTAGTCTATCAGATAAAATAACAGTTGAGCAATTAGATATAAATGAAATTAACAAAGCAAATTTTCTCAATAGATTTGATCTGGTGTTTTCAAACTTTGGCGGATTAAATTGTTTAACTGGTAATGAATTAATAGTTCTATCTCAAAGATTAAAAAACTTACTAACTTCCACCGGACGATTTGTTGCAGTTGCTATGCCGGATTTTTGTTTGACCGAGTCGTTATATTTTCTTTCAAAGTTTAAGTTCAAAAAAATTTTTAGAAGGAAAAAGATGCAAACTGTAAATGTTGGCAACGCTTTCGTTAAAACATACTACTACAATCCCAACAGATTTTGGGGATTCTTTAAAAATGAGTTTAATATTAATAAAGTTTTAGGTGTTGGGCTGACAATACCACCATCTTACTTGAATAATTTTTTTGAAAAGAAACTAAATACGCAGCAGTTATTGAATGGAACTGAAAATTTTTTAGGTAATAATTTATTTTCTGCTTCTATTTCAGATCATTATTTAATCGACTTGAGCATTAAAAAATGAAAATCCTATTAACACACGGTTATTTTCTAAATGATGATCCAAAAGAAAAGATCATTATGAAACCGTATGCTCCTTTAGGAATACTATATGTTTCTGCCTATCTCGAGCGCAAAGGATTTTCTAACGAAGTGTTTGATACTACTTTTTCAAATATGCAAAAAATGCGAGACTATTTATTAGAGTTTAAACCTGATGTGATTGCCATATATGTAAATTTAGTGACTAAGCTGAATGTTTTAGAGATAATTAATTTTATTAAACTTAATCTTCATCAAACTAAAATTGTTTTGGGTGGGCCTGAAATAAGATATAATGCAAATGATTTTCTAAATTTCGGCGCAGATTATCTTGTAATCGGTGAAGGTGAAGAGACTTCGCTTCAATTAATGATTGCGTTAAATGAAAAAAGATATGATGAAATTAAAAATATTTCGGGACTTGGATTTAAAAATCAAAACCACGAAATAGTTTTTACTGCTGAAAGAGAAAAACTAAAAGAGATTGATTCACTTCCCTTCCCTGGCAGAGATAAAATAAATCTGCAGCTTTATCTTAATGCATGGAAAGAAAGACACGGTGAAAATGCAATTTCAATCAGTACAATGCGTGGATGCCCTTATACTTGCAAATGGTGCAGTCGCGCAGTATATGGACTGAGCTACAGAAGACGCTCTCCACAAAATGTTTGTGATGAACTTGAACTTATACAGAAACACTACAATCCTGATACCTTATGGTTTGTTGATGATGTGTTTACAATTTCTTATAAATGGTTAAATGAATTTA
>CALLZX010000342.1 GCA_937858935.1 uncultured Ignavibacteriales bacterium
TGTCTGCAACGATTTATTTTATAATTACCTTTAAATAGAGATCCATCCGTGTTAGTTTCGAATTTAACTGCAGTTCCTGGAAAAAAACCAAGACAAGAAAAATTTCCTTCTGTTGAGTAATCGGCCATTAGCTGCATTCCCAATCCGATTCCTAGAATAGGTTTTTTAATGACCCGCAGAAGAGAATACAGATTAAGCATTTGAATTTTTCTCATCACAGCTGGTGCATTTCCGCAGCCGGCAAAGATAATTTTGTCCGCTCCACAAATATCAAGTTCGTTTCTTGATACTTTATAATCATTTGTAATTTTACTAATTGATGCTGCAACTTCATTGATGCAAATATCACCGTAATCAACTATTGTAACCATTTGTAAAAATAAATTCCGTTGTTTAATAAATCTGAAAGAGTAAAATATTCTTTAATGTTAAAATAGCAATACTATCTAAGTATTTTACATTTAAATAGAAGGTGTTTGAATTGATTTTAAAGCTATTTTAAATTTTAAAACTTTTATTCTTACGTTATTTCGTAGGACATAAGAAATTCTAAAATTTTTCCTATCTTCTTTGTTTCGTTAATATTCTCAAAGGAATTTTTGATTAAGTAACAGAATTATTTTATCATCAACATTTTCTTTGTTTCAGCAAAAGAACCTGCTTGTAACTTGTAAAAGTAAGTTCCGCTTGAAAAATTTCTTGAATCAAAACTAACTTCATAATTTCCGGCTGGTTTGTTTTCGTTAACAAGTGTTGCGATTTCGTTTCCAAGCACATCATAAATTTTTAAAATCACTCGAGACTCTTCGACTCCGCTCAGGGTGACATTCGGAATAGTATATTTTATAGTTGTACTTGGGTTAAAAGGATTTGGATAATTCTGAAATAAAATAAAATCATTAGGATATGTTTCCTCATCCACAGAAACTGTAGATGTAAATTCGTACGCACCTATATCAAAACCATTTCCTTGCGGCCGAGATACACCATCAATGTCAAATCCAACAACAGAATTTACTAGTGAAGTGCCAATATTTATTGGCTGCGATGATGGAAGTAAATGAAAATTTCCATTTGTGTTATCAACAAATATTTGGTTTTCATCCTGAACAATCTGCGAATGAGTATCGTAACCCAAAGATTGCCATGATGCTAAACTCATATTAGAATTCCCATCATCATCGCTTAAACGATTGACGAGTAAGTTATAATCACTAACAAATCCGGTGGTGGATAAATCATCAATACAAATACTGCCTCTAAAGCTGTGATTATTGATTAATATATTATTGTACAAAGTGTTTCCTGTAGAACCATTAACAATTAAAACTGCCCATCTTCCATCATTTGGATGAACAATTGTGTTATTAAAGACTATATTATTCTTTGATCCTTCTGCACCATCAATCTGGTACATTGCGATTCCGGTTGCATGGTTATTATAAAGTAAGTTATTAAAGATTTTGGAATCCTGAACACAATCCATATTTATTGCAGAGCCTCCGCCAACTCCGTTATCGTGAATAATATTTCCAGCAACCATTGCATTACTAATTATTCCATCATCGCCCATAGACAAATCCCCATTCATATGAATTCCGCAGCCATTATTAAAGAAAGAATGGTTATTTATAATTGCAGGCCTATCACTACTGTTCGAGACATAAATTCCATGTTCATCTTCGCTGTACGAACATGAATTACCTTCAATTAAAATATCATTTGTAAATCCAGTAAAAATTCCCCACTTATAATTGTTTGAGCAAGTATTGTTTTTAATCCTCACAAAATCAGAAAGTACTATTCTTATCCCTGCACGAGGTTGATTGATTACATTAAAATTATGAATCTCAATCCAATCCGCACCTTCAATATTGATTCCATCATTAGTAACAGGATTATGAATATTAATTGTTACATCGTTACTAATTGCTTTAAATACTATTGGTTGTGCTGGTGTACCACTTGTTCGGATATCAAAGCCTGTATAGCTTCCGGAAAGTACTAAAACGGAATCACCCGCAGCGACAATATTTGAGGCATATTCAAGAGTTGCGAATGCTGTGTTAGCGGTTAATCCATTGTTACTGTTATTTCCGTTTACTGAAACATAGTAAGTAGATTGGGAAAAGATAAGACTTTGTGTTAATAAGCAGATGAATAGAAATTGCAAATGGAATCGATACATATTGCTAGCCTTTTATATTTGGATTCGGTTGGCAATTTAAGTACCAGAGAAACGATGAAAATCAGAGAATCAAATTCTCATAAATTCCTTTTAATGATAGTTTTCTGCGACAATCTTTTCGCTAGATAATAATCAGACTTTTACCACAGGAAAATTTTACGCCTAAAGATTCTTAAACCTCTCGGCAAAGGCTTTTGTAAATCGAGTTGGAGATTCACTATCCATATTAAAATACAAGGAAGGTTCAATCAATTCCAGTTCCATTAATGCAAAATCATTATCTGCAGTTCTTACCAAATCTGTGCGCCCGTAAAGTGGAAGAACCGCTAGTTTATCAATTATATTTTTACCAATTGTTTTTTGCTGTTCAGATGGAACAACGCTTTTAAATTTTCCGCCATGTTCTTCCTGAACTCGAAAATCTTTTTCTTTAGGTCTCTTTAAAACGCAATGACTAAACTCGCCATTAAAAAAGAAGAGTGAATATTCTCCTTCATCAATAATGTTCTGCATAAAAGGCTGAACCATAAATTCTCTGTCTGCAAATATTTTTTCTAAATCATGAAGTTTTTCAATTAATTTTTCTCCTGTTAATCTGAATGTATTATCAGCATTAGCGCTGATATTTGGTTTAATAATAATTTCATCCGATTTAAGTTTATCAAAATATTGAAATGCAGTATTCGGATTAAAACTTTTTTCCCAGATGGTTTCAACAATCTTAATCCCATTATTTTCTAAATCATATAAATAATTTTTATTCATATTCCATCTCATCAAATCGAGATTATTTTCCAGATGTGCAGATGAGTTATTTATTTTTTCTAAAACATTTAGAAATTTTTCAAAATCATTTTGATAATCCCAGGTGGATCTTACAATTACTGAGCTATAATCATTCCAGTTTACTTCTTCATTTTTCCATGATATTTCTTCGGCCAACCAGCCTATTTTTTTCATTGGTTCAAACAACAGTTTATCATACGTAAAAAAATTTTCAAGATTATCTGTAGATAGAAATGCAACTTTATTATTCATAATGCTTTTTGGGTTTTTGAGAATTATTATTTGCCTCGAAAATTAGAGATCAAAATCTGATTTACAAAAATAATTATTTAACTTTGCCGGGTCGAAGTAGAAAGAATTAACAACTTAAAGAGAGAAACCTTCTGTGGAATGGATTATACTCATCCTCTGGCTTTCCATAATTAATGGCGGGCTTGGCGGGCAATATGTTTTAAACTGGATGGCTAATCAGCCAAAATATACTGGTGGAGATAAGGTTGATATTTCTGCCGGTGTAATGACCTGGTGGAGAGAAATCTCAAAACTAGTGTGGGCTGTAATTGCAGTAATTATTGAACTCATCCGCGGCAAAGAAGTAAAATATTTATGGCCGGGATTTCTTTCACTATCTACTATCATCTTTTGTGCTTTTACAGGAGTAATAGAAAACATTGGTTTCTTTTACCTGCCAAGAAATTATTCCCCTCATATCTTTGCTCCTTACGTAAATGTTTATCTGGCTTTTCTTCCTTTCTTTGGCAAGATGATGTTCAACGCACCGATTCGTAAAGAACATTGGATTGGAATATCATTAGTAATTGCAGGTCTTGCAACTCCTCACATTCCGTGGTTACTAGGTGTTGCACAAGACAACCACAACGCTCTTGATCTAAATGCTATTATCTGGATTTTAATTATTAATGGATGTTTACTTTCACAGCAGGTATTAAACAATAAAACCGTTCAAACTGCACTTCCTGGTGTTGGCCCAAACGCACTTGTGTTGTGGAGAGAAATCTGGAAAATGATTTTTATTTCATCTGCAATTTTTATTATTCCTATTATTGGCAATTTGATGAATGCAAATATGCCGGATAGTGTGAGTTCAACAAAATTTGAAACAAGAGTTCTTAATAAGGTTGATGAAAGCAAAAAAGAATATTTGCTTAATTACTATTCAAAGTCAGATAATAACTATGTTCTAAAACCTGATGTGCCGGAAAATGAAGAAGTAAAAATTAAAGAGATTATAAAAGCAACAGAATATCATCAATTTTTCTCTTTGTTTGATGGGAGCATAATTCCAAATAACTGGCTGCCAATACTTTTTGTTATTGCTGCCGGATTAACCGGATACATTTATAGTTTTGGATTTTTTAAACTCTCAAAATTTTCAGCACATTTTTGGGTACCGTACACAAATGTTTGGCTCGCTCTGCTTCCATTTATAATGCTATTATTTGGAAAGGAAGTAACCGGTTATCAAATTGCCGGGGCAGTTGTTGTAACCGCTGGTTTGATGATTGGCGTGATGGATCATAGAAGAAATAAAGTTGAAGAGATTGCAAAGAAAAACTAACTTCATCAAGTTAAATAATTATTTTAAAGGAGTTTGTTTTGGATCTTAGAAGAAGAGCCTTGGGGCTAGCATATGGATTCTTCTTGGGATTTTTCTTGCCTGGCTTTATAATATTATTAGCGTAAAGATTTATCGTAATCTATAAATGTTCTTTTGATAATACTTTAAACAAATAGTTTGTGTTAATAGTATTCTTAATAGATATTAAATATTTATTTTAAGTAGCAGAGTTTTTTAATGATTAAAAATATTTTTTATATCAGCTTTGTAATTTTCATCTATACTTTTCTTTTTAATTCCACACTCGCTCAAACCAACAACCAGGAATTTAGATCTACCTGGGTAATTACCTGGGAACATATAAGTTCAAGTAAAACCGCTGAGCAGAACAAAGCAACGATAAGAGAAATATTGGACAATCACGTTAAAGCAAATATGACTTCTGTTCTATTTCAAGTAAGGCAAAGTGGAACAGCGTATTATCAATCATCTTTTGAACCGTGGGGATATTATGCCGGTTATTCTTATCCCGGTTATGATCCATTACAATATGCTGTTGAAGAAGCACACAAAAGAGGACTTGAACTTCATGCCTGGTTTAATGTCTTTAATGTTTCTTCTACTTACTCAGGAACTATTTCTGTAGAACATCCAGAATGGATTTGTCGTGATCAAAACGGAAATCCGATGACAGCATATATGTCTGCGTCACCAGGATTACAAGCTGTTAGAGATTATACAATTAGTGTTGCGATGGAGATAGTAAGAAATTATGATATTGATGGTTTTCATTTGGATTATGTTAGATGGAACGAGTATGATACGGATGACATGCTTGATGCGCCATCACAACTTGAACAAGAAACAAAACCCGATGGATTATTTTCAGATAAAACAATCAGCAAACTAACATCGCCAGAAAGTACAAATAGATTTTTATATGATATTGAACACCCATACAGTGCAGGTGTACCTTCCGGTTTTAGTAGCTGGGAAGATTGGTGGCGATGGTCAGTAACTGAGTTTGTAAGAACTTTACACGATTCTATTCAAGTTGAAAAACCGTGGGTAAAACTATCTCCGGCAGCTCTTGGCAAATATAAATACGGCGGCGCAACTGGCTGGAATGGTTACTATGTTGTTTACCAGGATGCAGCACTCTGGTTTAATGAAGGATACATTGAGCAACTTACACCAATGCATTATCATTGGTTAACTGGTGAAGAATTATTTGATTTTTTAACTCTAGATTGGGAGCCAAATATTCAGCAAGGAATAAATGATGGAAGATTATATTCTTGCGGACCTGGCTCTTATCGCTTGGATGAAAATAATGTTTGGTCAAATCACGTTGGAATTGTTGAAAGACTACGTGATAAAAGCTGGGTTGATGGATTTCAATTCTTTAGTTACGGAACATGGCGTAGTTATAATTATTGGGATGAAGCTGCCTCAACTTTCTTTAAATCAAAAGTAAAAGTGCGGGAGGTTTTTCCGGGCAATCAAGTATTTGTTCCATCAATCTCAATATTAAAAATAGATTCGCTTACATATGACTTAACCGTTACACCTAATGCTGCACAAACTAATGATTCCTGGTATGCTCTTTATCGCTCTGAAGATGATTTATTGGATGTAAACTCAGATTCTATAATTGCTATTAATTTTGGCAATACACCTTATACTATTAGCGATTCATATTCTGGTTTACAAAATTTTAATGGCAGTTATAAATATTTTGCAACAAGTTTAAATCGATTCTGGAACGAATCTCAAATATCAAATTCTGTTCAAACAGAATTAATACCATCTTTTGCTCCAACTGTTATTTCATCTTATCCAACACAAAATGGAATTATTACTACAACTGCTGATATTATTATTGAGTTTTCAAAAACAATGGATGTTAACTCTTTTAATGACAAAATTAATATTACTCCAAACTCTCAAATTACTGC
>CALLZX010000343.1 GCA_937858935.1 uncultured Ignavibacteriales bacterium
AATCACTAAAAAGTTAGATGGTCCGCCAATAGTTTCGTAGATAGGATTTAAATCTATATCGGTTAGAACACACTTTGTTTTAGTTCCTCCGCCGTCCATTCCGATCAAATATTTCACAATGCTTTCCTATAATTATTATAATTTCTTTTGCAAGATAAAGTTTTTAAATCCTTTAATAAACTGAATTTGTCAACCTGAACTCGATTCAGGTTCTCATAATTATTTAATATCAAATATTCCGGGTCAAGCCCGGAATGACATTTAAATTTTAATGAATCAAAATTCCCAATACCAAGTATAAAACCGCTGTTATTGCTCCTGCTGTAAGTGCATAAGGTAATTGCGTTTTAACATGATCAATATGATCACTCGCCGAGGCCATTGATGAAATAATTGTTGTATCAGAAATCGGTGAACAATGATCTCCAAAAACACCGCCGCCAAGTGCTGCGGCAACAGTCAAATATAAATTTGCATCAAGTGCTTGTGCCATTGGAATACCGATGGGAAGCATAATAGCAAAAGTTCCCCAGGATGTTCCTGTTGAAAAAGCAATAAAACATCCAACAAGAAAAATAATTACGGGAACAAAATCCGGAGCTAACCATTGCTTTGATAATTCAGCAGTATAAATACCGGTTCCAAGTTCACGGCAAACAGTTCCAATTGCAAAAGCCAGCATCATTAAAAGTGCTAATGGAATTAATCCGCTAATACCTTTAAATATTAAATCTATTGTTTCAGCAAACGTAAATATTTTCTGAGTAGTGTATAAAATCGCTCCAACTATTATAGCGGTTAAAACTGAGTAAAGTACAGAAGTTGAGCCTGAACCTTTTCCAAGGGCAAAAAATATTTGTTCATACCAGGGATAAGAAGAAATATTTTCTACTTGTCCCCACCCAGTAAAAACTAACATAAGCGGCATCATTCCAACCATAACCGCGATTGGAACTATCATATTAATTGCCCGCTCTTTAACATTTTCTTTTTTCTCCAATGAAACAACATCAGCAGAGATAAGTGGGACCGCGCCATCACGAATTACTTTTCCTTCATTTTGCGCGCGAAGCTCTGCTTTCTTCATCGGACCAAAATCTTTTCCGGAAAGAATAACAAACAGAACCATTCCCATCGCAAGCATTGGATAAAAGTTGAACGGAAAAGCATACACTAAAACTGTTAACGGATTACTGAAACCTTGTGCTGCAATCAGCCCCATTATATAAGCTCCCCATGCATTTAATGGAATAAGTATACAAGTTGGTGCGGAAATAGAATCACCAATGTATGCTAGTTTCTCGCGGGGAATTTTAAGTCTATCAAATATTGG
>CALLZX010000344.1 GCA_937858935.1 uncultured Ignavibacteriales bacterium
CTTGAGTAAACTCACCAGTTCTGCTTGTGTAACTCATTAGTGGAAATACATCCCCGTCCTGAGGAATAAAGTTGTTAATAAATTGGATGTTCAATTGACCGTTTAATGCTGCTGCACCGACAACTGAAATGCTGTCTCTTTCCGTTCCTGCAGCAAATCCACCAATTTCAATTTTTAGTGATGCCTCGGATGTTTGCGAGTATCCGTTGAACTGCAAAACACCTACATTATTCCCAGGTTCAACAATTCCTTTGTTCAACAGTTTATTTGGGTTTATCAGAGATAATGTGCCTATACCTTTAATCTTTCCTGTATTATTATTTATTAGCGAATCATTAAACGTAATTGAGCCGCTAAGAATAGTCAACTCATTATTATTAACGAACTTTGGTCCGATGGTTACGTTTGCGCTACCGGTAGATCTATTAAATAGCCCATTATTTACTATTGATACACCACCCAAATTATTAAGTGAACCCGATTCAGTTTCCACGTTAAATGTACCGTTGTTGGTAAAAGTTTTTGAAGCGCCGAAAGTTATATTGCCGCCGTTCCAGGTAAAGATTCCATCATTTAGAAAATTTCTTGAGAACTGTTTACCCTGTGTGCCGCCTGCTAAACAAGTACCGCCAGTACTGATTTTTGTTGTACCGTTTCCAGATTGTATTCCATTCGTGAAATCAAAATGTCCATCTATAATAAGATCACCATCGCCTGTCATCGTACCGCTGCTTTGCAGAAATGTTGTTCCTGCCAGAACTGTTACATTGCCTGTGATAACATTTAAAATCTGTCCTGTTTTCAATTCAAAAGTTCCGCCGCCGCTTATAGTGTTGCCTCCTAGTGTATGAGTGCCGCTTGATAAAACATAGAATGCACCAGGTTCAATTATGAACGACCCATTTCCTGTAACACCTTGGCTTGATTGAAGTATTCCGCTTTTAACATTTATATTTCCCTGATTAGAAATTGGCACAGAGATAGTTGCTGTTCCTGCAGCTGTTGATCTGATGATGCTTCCGTTATTGATAATAGAGCCGCCGCCGCCAAAACCAAAAATTGATGATTCTGAATTAGCATCAAAAGTTCCGTTGTTAGTAAAAACACAACCACTAAAGGTTACGTTAGCTCCCTGCCAGATTAGATTACCATCATTTATGAAACCTCTAGAAAACTGTTTGCTTTGACTGCTGCTTATTGCCCCACTACATCCAGAAGATAGTTTTGTTGAACCCGTGCCGGTTTGAATACCATTGGTAAAAGATAAACTATCAGCAATGTTTATTTCGCCCATCCCATTTATCGTGCCTCCATTCTGAAAAAGACTTGCTACAAAAACTGTTGAATCATTAGTTAATGTTCCTGAATTAATTTCAACAGTATCTGCATTATCCGGCACACCGGCTGGCGACCATTTAGCAGGGTTTTGCCAGATGCCGATGCCGCCAACATAAGTGTATTTTATCTGTGCGAAACTGAGTGCTGTAAATATGAGTACCACAAACGATATGTAAATAATTGATTTCATATTGCCTCCTTTTGCAAAGTTATTTCATAAGTATCATTTTCTTAATTTCAACAAAGCTTCCTGTCTGTAATTTGTAAAAGTAAATTCCACTCGCTAACTGTGCTGCATCAAATATTACTTCATAAGCTCCTGCATTTCTGAATTCATCAACCAGCGTAGCAACTTCATTTCCTAGTACATCATAAACTTTTAATGTTTGATGACTTGCTACTGGCGATTGCCAATTGATTTTTGTACTTGGATTGAATGGGTTTGGATAGTTTTGTGCAAGGTTAAACTTCTGTCGTATTATGGAATTTACTTGTTCTACAGAAACGGGATTAAGTGTGATTTGATAATTTATTACTTCACCATCTGCAAGAAATCCTTCCAGAACAACACCACCTGCTCTTCCGGAATCTTCAACACTTACCATTACATAATAGTTTTCATCTAAGCCGGTTAGTTCTAAAGTTATTGGTTCTTCAACAGGCCCAAAAACATAGCCGATACCATCAGCATCCCCGAACCAAAGACTGTTAGGGATTTCGGTTAACACATCGGTATCTTCAGTATACCCTAAACGTCTTCCGCTTCCATCTGTAATGATAAGTTCAACTGGATCACTAATAACACTTAAGATTCTATCGTAATTGTTAGATGAACCTGTTGATATATTGTTTTGATTGATAGGAACATCAAGAAGATTTAGAATAATACTTTGG
>CALLZX010000345.1 GCA_937858935.1 uncultured Ignavibacteriales bacterium
CATTGCGGTTCATTTAATGGTAATGAAGAACTGACAACATTAAAATTTATCATACGTGATTTTGTTACCAGTAAACTTAAAGATTATGAAGAATTCCTGAAGAAACTTGCTGAAGAAACAGTTACAAAATATCCTGGTGCAAGAATGGAATTTCAGGTGATTGAGCAATATAGAAATATGAAAGAAATATTGGACAAACATCCACACGTAAATGATTATGCGATTGAAGCAATGGAACGATTAGGAATCAAACCAATTATGCATCCAATTCGTGGCGGTACAGATGGCTCTCGTTTATCCTTTATGGGATTGCCAACCCCCAATATTTTTGCTGGTGAACATAGTTTCCATTCTCAACTTGAATGGGTTGCAATTCAGGATATGGAAATGGCCGTAAAGACAATTGTAGAAGTTGCAAAAGTCTGGGAAGAAAAAGCTTAGTTATTTAATTTATATAAAACACAGATTTTATTGATAAACCTATTCAGTATAGTCTGTGTTTTTTTTATAACGTGAATTATCATATGGAAACGAGAAAAAACAAAATAGAATTAATGGCTCCAGCAGGTGATTGGACGATGCTACGCGCTGCTGTTACAAATGGAGCAGATGCCGTTTATTTTGGTTTGGATAAACTTAATATGCGCGCAAAAGCCGCAAACTTTACTGTTGAGCAGCTTCCCGAGATAATTTCATTCTGTAAAGATCATAAGATTTTAACTTACCTTACACTTAACACAATTGTTTTTGAAGAAGAATTAAAAGAACTTGAAGAAATAATTATTGCAGCAAAACAAAATGGAGTTTATAGAATAATCTGTTCTGATCTTGCAGTTGCAGATTTATGTTATAAGTACGAATTCCCATTTTGTATTTCTACACAAAGTTCAATTTCAAATTCACTTGCTGCGGACGTTTATAAAAGAATGGGTGCTGTAAGAATTGTCATGGCTCGTGAGTGTTCTCTGGATGAGATCAAAAAGATTCGAGCAAAAACAGATTTAGAAATTGAAGCATTTGTTCATGGGGCAATGTGCATCGCTGTTAGCGGCAGATGTTTTATGAGCCATCATTTGTTTAATAAAAGCGCTAATCGCGGTGAATGTGTGCAGCCATGCAGAAGAGAGTTTGAAGTTTATGATCCTTCAATCGGTAAATCTCTTGTTGTTGGTGAAGACTATATTATGTCTCCGCAAGATTTATGCACGATTGAATTTGTTGATCAACTTATTGAAGCCGGAATTGATTCATTCAAGATTGAAGGCAGAAAAAGAGCACCTGAATATGTTGCTAAAGCTGTTTCGGTTTATAGGCAAGCAATTGATTTGTATTTTGAGAATAAACTTACAGCAGTGAAGAAAAAAGAATTACTAACTGAACTTGAAAAAGTTTATAACCGCGGATTCTCATCAGGTTTTTATTTTGATGTTCCAAGCTCAAATGCTTATGCAGGTGTTGAGGGAAGTAAAGCAACAACAAGAAAATCTTATGTTGGCAAAGTTCTTAATTATTATAAAGAAATTGAAGTTGCACACATTCTAATGGAGTCTGGTGAAATAAAAATTGGGGATAATATTTTAATTATGGGAGAAACCACTGGAGTGCTTGATATCAAATTAGAAAAACTGACTGTAAACGATAAAGAAAATTCTATTGCAAACAGAGGCGATGAAATAACGTTAAAAGTTCTGTCACTTGTTAGAAGAAATGATAAAGTTTATTTAATTGAGCATATAAAATAGTGCTTTTGTGCAGTATCTTACTTCTGGAACTTTTCAGCATTCCGATCGGTTATTAGAATAAACAAAAATTGAGGAAAAAATGAATTGTCCTGTTTGTACTGAAACAAGTCTTTTAATTTCTGAAAGACAAGGTGTCGAAATCGATTATTGTCCTAAATGCCGGGGAGTATGGTTAGACCGCGGGGAATTAGATAAGATAATAGAAAAATCATCTGAAGGATTTATTCGCAGTGAGTCACCGAAATTTGAAAACAAAGAATACTCGGGCGATCGTAAATTTTACGGTGAAAAAAAATATGATGAAGATTATTATAAAAGAAATAAAAAGAAATCTTTTTTAAATGATTTATTTGATTTTTAAGATATGACCGAATTAGAGATAGTTTTATATCTGGCTGGTGGTTTAATTTTACTCTTTGTTGGAGCAGAGGGTCTAATCCGTGGAAGTTCAAATCTTGCAATTAAAATGGGAATTACCCCGCTGGTAGTTGGACTTACTGTTGTGGCATTTGGTACAAGCACACCAGAACTTGTTGTGAGCTTAAAAGCCGCATTGATTGGCAACAGTTCAATCTCACTTGGTAACGTAGTTGGTTCAAACATTGCAAATATTGCATTAATACTTGGTGTAGCTGCGCTTATTAGACCGCTGGATGTTCATGCAAAAGTTATAATGAGAGAAATCCCCATTATGATAGGAATCAGCGTTTTATTATTTCTGCTTTTAATGGATGGTGAGCTGGGGTTGTTTGATGGGCTAGTTTTTGTATTTGGGTTAATTACTTACCTTATAGTAAACGTTATGATGGCACGTAAGGAAAAAAATACTGAGGTAGATTCTGAGTTCACAGAGGGACTAAAAAGTAAACTTGGTATTCCTATCTCAATTATTTTAATGATTGCTGGATTAGGTTTACTGATATTTGGTGCAAATCTATTTGTACAAAGTGCTGTTGCAATAGCAAAGATATTTAATGTTAGCGACGCAATAATCGGTCTTACCATTGTTGCAATTGGCACAAGCCTGCCTGAATTAATAACCTCTATCGTGGCGGCATATAAAAAGGAAGCAGATATAGCCATAGGTAATGTTGTTGGTTCAAATGTTTTTAATATTCTTGGCATTCTCGGAATTACTGCATTGATAATTCCAGTAAGCTCTGTTGGAATTAGCTATATTGATCTTGGCGTTATGTTATTTACAGCTATTATTCTGTTTCCACTTAGCAGAAGCGGTTTTTCAATATCAAGGTTTGAAGGGGTAATTTTATTGATTGGATATTTTGGCTATGTCTATTATTTACTTCCGAAGTAATTGACCTCTAAATTCGATTTATCAAATAGAGATATCTTTTTCTTGCTGTATGACTTTCTGTTTTGTTAACTGACTTAATAGAAGCATTATGAATCCCACAGTAACATAAAAATCTGCAATATTAAAAATACCGTTTTCAATTAAAGGCAATCTCACTCTAATAAAATCGATAACATTTCCTTCATTAAAAACTCTATCTATTAAGTTTCCCAATCCGCCGCTTAGAATTAGGATCAAAGCAAATTGTTTTAGAAAATATTCTTGTTGATTTTTTATGATGTAGATAAAAAGAATAGCCAAGAACACAGAGACAAAAAGTATAAAAATTATAAACTTCACTGTATCAGGAAGGTTGCTGCCAAGACTTAACATTCCGCCGTCATTTTCGATGTATTGAAGATGTACAATTCCAGCGATTTCTGTTTTGGGATTATCTTTTAATTGTTTGTAAGCAGCTTGCTTTGTAGCTTGATCGCAACCAACCAGAATAAACAAAGAAGTAATTACTAAGATTATTCTAATTGCAAATTTCTTAATCAAATTCATTTTGTCTTCAGACTATTTTATTAACCTATCTTTTTCTTTATTGTAAAGCTCAACGGCTTCGTTTATAATTGTGTAAGCATCATCTCTACCAAGAAACTGTTCAACAATTACCTGCTTGTGTTCCAGTTTTTTATAGTCTTCAAAAAATCTTCTTAATTCAACAATTGTATGTGGTGGCAGTTCTGATATATCATTAATATAATTAACAGCCATATCATTGTTAGCAACAGCAACAATTTTATCATCCTGCTCATCATCATCAATCATATGCATAACGCCAATTACTTTAGCTTCTATCAAACAGAGCGGATCAACATCTATAGAGCAAATAATCAGAATATCCAATGGATCTTTATCATCGCAATAAGTTTGCGGAATAAATCCATAATTAGCCGGATAATGAACTGATGAATAAAGTACGCGGTCTAGTCTTAACAATCCGCTTTCTTTATCAAGTTCATATTTCCCTTTAGAACCTTTAGGAATTTCTATAATTCCATTTACAGTTTTTGG
>CALLZX010000346.1 GCA_937858935.1 uncultured Ignavibacteriales bacterium
CTTGGCCCTTGAATACAAACATCAATTAACCTCTGTTCTAAATGGATTTATTAAAGGCACATATCAAAATCTTAGTGGTATGTATGTTAATGATGCCAATTCAGATAAAACTGAAGGTTATCAAATTCTAAATGCAACTTTAGGATTAGAAATGTTTTTGGGTAATTTTAGTGCACTGATTTCAGGAGGTGTAAATAATATTTTGGATCAAACTTATGTTGGATTTATCAATATTAATTCCTCAAACGGAAGATTTTATGAAGTAGGTGAACCTCAGACATTTTTTGCTTCATTAAAATTTAATTATCAGTTCTAAGTTTACATAAAAGGAAATTATGTTTAAAAATATTTTAATTTTATTATTCAGCATTTTAATTATTAACTCCGTCTCCCTAGCACAGGGAGGCGGTCTTATTATTGGAGATAATTATAGAGTTTTCTCAAGTACTACTTCTCAGTCTGAAGTTTTCATAACTAAGCACCCAACAAACTCGTCTATATTATTTTCATCAGCAAATACTCTGCAATTTACACCAACATTCTTTGTCAGCGAGGGTGTATATGTTTCTACTGATGCAGGACAGAGCTGGTACGGAAGTGATACTTGTAAGGGCGCAAACATTTTCTTTCACGGTGGTGATCCTTCAATAGCAATTGATAAAGATGGAAATTTTATTCTAACCAGGAAAGGCTCCACTTCATTTCCCGGAGTTTATTCACATTATTCAACAGATAATGGAATTACATGGTCAGCACAAAGAACAATTTCTACAGATGAATTAGAAAGGGCTACTATCGTTTCTGATTCAGACCCAAGCAGTCCTTATCTCGGAAGAACATACGTTTGCTGGGCAAAATTAGTTCCACCTTATTCAATCGGTTTTTCATATACAAATGATGGAGCACAAAATTGGTTTACACAGAGTTCGTTAAGCACTGTAAATTTGAGAAGAGCAGGAGGTGAAATTGCCCTTGGTCCTGAGAATCAAGTTTATATATGCTGGGCTGGTGTAACAAGTACCTCGCCATTTACAGAAGTTCAAGTTGGATTTGCATCTTCAACAAATGGAGGTACAAACTGGAATGTAAATGAAAATGCTTTTACCATGAATGGAATTGTTGGGATTCTTGCTAATAAACAAAATATAAGAGTAAATGGATTACCTCGAATTGCAGTTGATTTATCAAATAAATCAACAAGAGGAAATATTTATATAGTTACAGCACAAAAGAATCTTCTGCCAGCTGGCAGTGATCCGGATATAATTCTTAGAAAATCCACTGATGCTGGTCAAACCTGGTCTGCTGGTATAAGAGTTAATCAAGACGTACTTAATAATGGCAAAACACAATTTTTTACTGGGATAACTGTTGATGAAAATGGTGGGCTGAATATTATTTATTATGATGATAGAAATACTACAAATGATTCTTCTGGTGTTTTTCTTGCAAGATCAACAGATGGGGGAATTAGTTTTAACGAATTTGAAATTAGCGATCACAACTTTAAACCATCAGCTATTGGTGGATTAGGCCAGGGCTATATGGGAGATAATATTGATATTACTTCTGTTGGAAATAAACTTTATCCTGTTTGGATGGATAACTCAACAGGAACATACCAAATTTGGAGCGTACCAATTGAAATCCTTTCTGTCGGAGTAGAAGAACAAAATAGTATTTCTGTACCATCAGAATTTGAATTAAAACAAAACTACCCAAATCCGTTTAATCCAAATACTTTAATTGAGTTTAATTTACCTGCCAGTTCAAATGTTACATTGAAAATTTTTGATTCTACCGGAAAAGAAGTTGTAACACTTTTAAATGACCTCAGAGAATCAGGTAATCATAAAGTAAATTTTGAAGCTGGCAAATATAATTTATCCAGCGGAGTTTATTTTTATACTTTATCTGCTAATGGATTTACGCAAACCAAGCCCATGATACTGCTTAAGTGATTTTACTTGAGCAGCAACATTTTTTTTGTATCAAACTTATCACCGGTTTTAAGTTGATAAAAATAAATCCCGCTTGCTAGAGATGGGATATTTCCTGTCTCTAAATTAAACTCAACTTCATAAACTCCAGCAGTTTTATATTCATTTACCAAAATAGCTATCTCATTTCCAAGAATATCATAAACTTTTAAAGTTTGCCAGTCGCTTATTGGCAACTGCCAACTTATTTTAGTGCTGGGATTAAATGGATTAGGGTAATTCTGATAAAGAATAAATTTTTCTGGTATCTCTGATTCCATATATACAACGTTAACCGGATTATCAGGAATGTACCGTAAGATATATCCACCATTACTAACTGCAATACCGTGAAGTGAATCGGCAAAATCAACATTTACTACTAGAAGACTATCTTTTGTATTTACTAATTCCCAAGTATCACCTGAATTTTTGCTTAAAATAAAACTTGAAGAATTTCTTCCAATCGCACCCCAAATTTCTGCAGGAGTCCTTAAACTCAAACCAGTTACGTAAACATATTCAGGTGTATCAATGTACTCCCACGTATTGTCTAAAATATTATATTTTAAAAGGGCTGTTGGATAAAGACCTTCAAGTTCTGCTGTTAATGCAATTATATTTGTCGAATCCAAAAAAATAAAATCCAAAAAAAGATCGGGACCAATCCCGTGCGGAGACCATATCTTACCACTATCAGAAGAACTCCATACTACTCCAACAGCATCAACGTGTCCACCAACTGCAAAGCCGTACTTTGATGTTGAAAATTCAAGTTGTTCAACAGGTAAATATCCAAACCCACCAGTGTCAATAGTACTTTCAGACCAATTATAACCTCCATCTTCGGTATAAGAAATACCACTTGGTTTAGATCCAACCCATCCGTATAAAGAATCCTTAAAAAATATAGTCGTTAGGATAATATTTACATGCCTAAAATTATTTACTTCCCAGTTTGCACCACCATTACTGGTTTTTAATACTTTACTTCGTATATCAGAATTACTGCCTTCTATTTCAAAAGTAACAGCCCAACCAAAATTCTCATCAAGAAAGTAAATATCTGAAATATAGTTTGTTACACCAGAGTTTTGAACTTGCCAGTCAGTACCTTGATTACTTGAAAACATAATCACACCGCTATCCCCTGCCACCCAACAATGTAAAGAATCTAAATAAAACACCTTAAGCAGATTAAAATCTGTTGGTGTTTTAATCTTTTCCCAGGTTGGCTGCGGATAAACAGTTAAAATATAAAATACAACTACTATTAAGACTTTAAAAAATATTTTATTCATTATTCTTTGTTAAATATGGCACAAAAATTACCGAACGTGAGTTCAATATCCAATTCAAATTTCTAAATATTAAAGACAATAGTGAAGAATATTTATACTGTAATGTTAAAATTACTTTACTATCTTTAAGAAAATTATTAAAAAAAATAAGGAAAAAGAATGAACAAAAAATTATTAAGTCTATTATTAATTCCAGTAATTGTCCTATTTATATCCTGCGGTGATAAAGAACAGCCCGAAGTTCAGAATCAAGATAAGATGATGGGTAATGCACCAGCTGAAGGTGTTCATAATGTTTTAGTAGAGGAAAAATTAGATGCGAACAATTACTCTTATTTAAGAGTTAATGAACAAGGAAATTCATTCTGGATTGCAGTAAATAAGATGGAAATAAATCCTGGTGAGTATGTTATATTTTCAAAATTTATGGAAATGAAAAACTTCAAAAGTGAATCTCTCAGCCGAACTTTTGAATCTATTTTGTTTGTTGATGATGCTACAAAAAGTGCTGGTGCGGAACAATTAAAATCCCCTCATCAGAATGTAGCTACCGGCAAGGATGTATCCATTGATATAAAACCATTGGATGGCGGATACACAATCGAACAAATTTACAGTAAAAAATCTTCGTTAGAATTCAAAACGGTTAAAGTTAAAGGCAAAGTTGTTAAAGTTAACGAAGGTATTATGGGCACAAACTGGATTCATATTCAGGATGGAACGGGTAAGGACGGTACACACGATTTGCTGATAACCACAAACGAATCTGTTAAGGTTGGTTCAACAATAATAGCTGAAGGAAAGGTAATCACAGATAAGGATTTTGGTTCGGGATACTTTTATGCAGTACTTTTGGAAAATTCTAAAATTACAATTCAATAATTATTTGACCCGAGGTTAAACGCTTAACTTCGGGTTTTTTTTACAGGTTAATAACCCCATAAAAAATTTGTTAATCACAGATCCTTTAATATAGCTTTTCAAGCTCTGCTAGTTTTAATTCCATTGTGTTTCGATTTATTTCTTTTTGTAAACCAAATTCTCGGTTTGCATATTTCGTATAATACCTATGCTTTTTAAAGAAATCCAATGAACCTCTAAGCCATTCTATATCAGAAAGCTTTTTGATGCCCTTTATTTCAAATTCTTTACGTAATAAATTGCCACGAAATTCAACGTCTTTCATGCCTAAATGCTGCAAATCGGCATCACATATTATTTCTTCAAGTAAATTTTGTGGTGATTGCGGTATCTGTGTAGCTTTTATACAATCAATAATTTGAGATATTTTATTTTCGGGATAATTTTCATTTTGTAAATAATCCCTTGCATATTCTGAACTTTGATCTTCATGCCCCTTGCAGCAATGAAAATAACCTGTATCATGAAACCAGGAAGCAATTAAGACTAGTTCGGTGTCTTCTTGAGATAGATTCTCTTCCTTTGCAATTTTTCCGGCAACATCAACAACTTCAGAAGTGTGTTTAATATTATGATAAATGTTCTCGGCTGCAGATCTTTTTTTATATAACTCTCTTATATGGTTTTCAATTCTAAGAAGTATTGTATTTTCGGACATTAAATTTCCTTGAAAAATCACGTATATTAACTACACTTTTAAACCAATTTATTACTTGAATAATTAAACTTTATTATTCAATGCGATGCGAAATTATATTATTTATTATGAAGCAATGGTGACAATTATCACAGTTGTGATAGTGAAAACAGAATACAAATGGTGAAGAATTTATTTCTATTAAGGCACGCAAAATCAAGCTGGAAAGATACTCTGATCGATGATTTTGAAAGACCTTTAAATAAAAGAGGGAAACGTGATGCACCGCAAATTGCATATAAATTTTCTAAGCGAGGCTTTGATGTTGATTTAATTATTTCGAGTAGTGCAAAAAGAACTTCTGATACTGCAAAAATATTTGCTGATATTTTACGGTTGAAATCTGAAACAGTTTTTAAAAAAGAATTATATGAAGCCTCCTATCAAGAGATATTGGAAGTAATCAATCATATAAATGAAAAATTTGGGAGTGTACTTATTGTTTGTCACAATCCGGGTGTTACAAGCCTTGTCAATTACTTATCGGATAATTATATCGATAATCTCCCAACAAGCGGAATCGTAGGTCTTTCTACTGATCTGAATTGGAATGAAATTAACCAAAATAGTTGTTCTTTTCTTTTTTTTGATTATCCAAAAAAATAAGAAATACAAATGTGGTTAAATATCCCCAATATCAATCACACGGAAGGCTCATTTTGTGCATTAATTTTTTAAATCTTGGATCGTCATGAATTTCTTTCCAGTATCGACCTCTAATAAAGATCAATCCACCTATTTTTTCTGAATAGGCAAGATTTAAATACTCAAATACTTTATCATAATTTTTTAACCCCATACTGATGATCGCGTAATCAAAAAGAAAAGAAACATCTTTTTCGCTTTTTGCCCTTGCTTCCAGCTTAATTAAACACTTTTCAAGGTCACTCTTCATACCAAGTTTAGCATAAATGTAACCAAGAGCGGCATTTGATTTTAATGGGTCACCTAGTAAATCTTGTGATTGTTTTAACCGCTCTATTGCAAGATCGTATTCACCCAAAAAGTAATGAGTCCACCCCAATCCATTTAAAGCTGCTCTAAAAGTATGATCTAATTCCAAGGTTTTTAAAAATTGCTCTTTAGATTGCTCAAACATTCCACAATGAGCATAAGTTTCAGCAAGTGATGCATTTATTGGAATTGATAATGGGTCTATTTCAAGAGCTCTTTCTGACTCAGCTATTGCTTTTTTATTGTTACCAATTGCCAGCATATAGTAAGCAAAATACCTATGTGCATCTGCATTATTTGGATTGAGTTCCAATGTCTTCATGAACGACTTATATGCATCATCCCAATTCCAATCAAAAAAATTAACCATAGCTAAAGACATATGCGAATCTGGTAACGAGTTATCCAATTGCAATGCTATATGAGCATATTCCTTTGCTTTTGGATATGCGATTGTTGAAGGCATCTGCCCAAATGCACCAAGATAAACGTAACAACCTGAAAGAGCAGAATATGCTTCAGCATAATTTTCATCAAGTTTAATTGCTTGCTCAAGAAATTCTAATGATTTTCTAATATCTAAAGGTGTCCATTTTTTCCAAAAATGTGATGACTTTAAGAATAAATTGTAAGCATCCATATTTCTTGTTGATGATTTAACAAGAGTTTTCTTCTGATCAGAAACTGCAAGATTTGCAATTAGATTTTTAGAAATGGTCTTAGCTATCTCATCTTGTACGGAAAAAATATCTTCGATATCTCTCTCATATGTTTCTGACCAGCGATGATAACCACTTTTAGTTTCAATAAGCTGAGCGGTTACACGAACCTTACTTCCTGCCTTCCTAACGCTTCCCTCTAAAACAGTTTTAACTGATAACTGTTTACCAATTTCCCTTATATCAACATTCTTCCCCTTAAATGCAAATGATGAGGTTCTTGAGGTAACATGCAGTTTTTCGACTTTTGCTAATGCGTTTAGAATTTCCTCTGTTATTCCTTCTGAAAAATATTCATTATCAGAATCTGGACTCATATTAACAAAAGGTAAAACTGCAATAGATTCTTTGCTCAACCCCACTAAAGTATCAATAGTCGATGTCTCTGGTATTCTGAGATTATTGTTTTTAATTGCAAACACTTCAATTGGAGTTTTTACATTTTTAAATTGATGAAATCCTAATGAAACTGTTGTGATATCTTTGTGATTAACTAACTCTTCACTCACTTTTCTTGAGATCAAAACTGATCCACCAATTGCTGAGGCTTCAATCCTAGACGCAACGTTTACACAATCACCAAATATTCCATCATCATCGTAGACAATATCCCCTGAGTGAATTCCTATTCTAAGATTAACTTTTGGATCTTTTTGCAATTCTATTTGAATATTAATAGCACATAGTACTGCTTCAACAGCACTTCCAAATATAGTTAAGGTGCCATCTCCAAAATACTGAATGATTTTACCTTGATGATTTAATGTTAAATCTTCAAGTACTTTTCGGTGTCTATCCAGCAAACTTTTTGCACGTTGTTCATCCTCTTGCATCATGGCAGTATAGCCAACCATATCTGTAAACATTACAGCTGCTAACATTCTTATTCCATTAATTTGCACGGGGACTTCTCTTAAAAGTATTAAAATAGTTAACGAAAATTAGCGGATGAGTGTACAAAAGGCAATCACTCAATGATGTTCGGTTAAGAATAATGTTGAAGAATAACTATTAAACTAAAAGATTAATTTATTGTTAAATATTCATTTATAGCTTTTGCGGCTTTTCTACCTGCGCCCATTGCAAGAATTACAGTTGCGCCGCCAGTAACAATATCACCACCAGCAAATACACCTTTTTTAGATGTCGCCATTGTCTCTTCATTAACAAGAATATTGCCCCACTTACTAAATTGCAATTCGGGTGTTGTTTGCTGGATTATAGGATTCGATCCGTTTCCGATCGCAATTACTGCCATATCTATATCAAGAATGTAGTTTGAATCTTTAATCGGGATAGGTTTTCGTCTTCCTGAAGCATCAGGTTCACCAAGTTCCATTTTGATTAACTCAACTCCTGTAAGCCAGCCATCTTTATCACCAATAAATCTATTAGGATTTGCTAAAAGAAGAAATTCAATCCCCTCCTGTTTTGCATGATGTATTTCTTCTTTACGAGCAGGTAATTCAACATCGGATCTTCTATATACTATGTAAGCATTTTTTGCTCCAAGTCTTTTTGTAGTACGAACTGCATCCATGGCTGTATTTCCGCCACCGAAAACTGCTACAGTTTTATCTTTAACATTAAAAACCGGAGTGTCATATTCAGGAAATTTGTAAGCCTTCATCAAATTAACTCTTGTTAAAAATTCATTTGATGAGTAAACACCGTTTAAGTTTTCGCCTTCAATATTTAGGAAATACGGTAACCCCGCTCCAACAGCAATAAATACAGCATCGTATCCGTTTTGCATTAATTCATCAATTGTATCCGTAAACCCAATTACAGCATTTGTTTGAAAATCTACACCCAAACTTTTTAAAGAATCAATCTCAGCCTTTACGATATTTTTGGGTAAACGGAATTCTGGAATTCCATAAACTAAAACTCCGCCAAGTTCATGCAAAGCTTCAAAAACTGTAACATCATGCCCCAATTGAATTAAATCACCAGCACAGCTTAAACCTGAAGGACCGCTTCCAATAATTGCAACTTTTTTCCCTGTTTTAGATTTAATTTCAGGATTTCGTAATCCAACGTGTTCACGTTCAAAATCAGCAACAAATCTTTCTAATCTTCCAATCGCAACAGATTCGCCCTTGTTACCAACCACACATTTGGCTTCACATTGTTCTTCTTGCGGGCAAACTCTGCCGCACACTGCTGGAAGCATATTATCTTCCTTAATTTTTGCTGCGGCACCAAGAAAATCACCTTCTGCAACAAGGCTAATAAAATCTTTTATTTTTACTTCAACAGGACAACCAGCTATACAAACCGGCTTAGGACATTGAAGACAGCGCAAAGCTTCCATCTTTGCAAGTTCTTCAGTAAAACCAAGATTTACTTCTCTAAAATTCTTACTTCGTTCAATACTATCCTGTTCAGGCATCGATTGTCTAGGTATTTTCATTCTGTCTTTTTTACTAATCTCGGGCATTAAGAATTCTCCGATAAAAAATGTCTAAATATTTTCTGATAAAATTATTAATCCTATCTAAATGAAAACAAAAATATAGTTGAACTCAACAAAAGCGGTAACTATTTACTGGTAATTAAATTATCTTCGAAGGCTTTTTCGAAATGGCACATATAATCGTGCAAGGATTCTTTTTCTTTCTCTTTATAAGTTCGATTTCTTCTTTCAAGAGTTGCAAAATCAACTAAGTGTGCATCAAACTCAGGCCCATCTACACAAACGAAAACAGTTTTATTATCTACGGTAGCTCTGCATCCGCCACACATACCGGTTCCATCCACCATAACGGGATTTAAACTGACAACAGTTTTAATTCCATAAGGTCTTGTCGTGTCTGCAACTGCTTTCATCATTGGAATAGGACCAATTGCAAGAACAAAATCAATTTTAGTTCCTTTATCAATCAACTCTTTTAGTTTTTGTGTAACGAAACCATGAAAACCATAACTTCCATCATCAGTAGTTGGATAAACTTCATCACAAACTTGTTTAAGTTCATTTTCAAGTATCACCAGATCTTTTGTTCGCCCACCGATAATTGATATTGTATGATTACCGGCT
>CALLZX010000347.1 GCA_937858935.1 uncultured Ignavibacteriales bacterium
TTCTCCATCTAAAGTATCAGCAGTAAAATAATTAAAATACTTTACGGTTATTTCAGTATTGTAATATCCCTCTTCCTCATATAGTCCATTTATTTTTTGTATAAGTTTTGCTACTTCCTGCGGCTTTAAAATAGATCCTCTAAGAAAGGATATTTTCTTTTCGATATCATCAGTATCAATTTCGTCATTACCTTCTATAACAACCTTTTCAAGTCTTGGATATTCCTTTACTTTAATCAATAGAAAGACACCGTCACTAAGTTGTTTATCGATAAGAATCTGAACATCAGAAAATATGTTAAGTGACCAAAGATTTTTTATGGCATTAATTGTTTTATCTCCAGGAACTTGAATTTCATCACCAACTTTTAATCCGGTAGATACGATAATTGTATTTGCATCTGAAGATTTATTACCATCAACAGCCATTCCAAGTATTTTATATGTCGTTCTCTGCTGGGGAAAGATTGCAGTAGATAAAATCAGGATTAAAAACACTAAAAAATATTTAGGTAATCTCATAAGGGAGGAAATGAACATTCTCCGGACCTTTTTCCTTTTAATTCTTCTTTATTTGTTCGCTAACTTTTCCGAATCTTCTTTCTCTACTCTGAAATATTTTAATGGCATCATATAAATCAAATTTAGAAAAATCCGGCCAAAGTGTTTCAGTAATTATAAACTCAGAATAAGCAATTTGCCACAGCAAAAAATTACTCACCCTAAATTCTCCACTAGTTCTAATAACCAAATCAGGATCAGGAATATCTTTAGTTGTCAAAAAAGATGATACAAGTTTCTCATCAATATCTTCGTTTTTTATTTTTCCATCAACTGCGAAGTCCGTAATCTGCTTTATCGCCTCAAGAATTTCCCACCTTCCACTATAACTTAAGGCCAAATTAAGGACCATTTTTTTATTATTCTTAGTTCTTTCAATATCAGATTTTAATTGTTTTTGTACTTCTATCGGTAAAGATTCTATATTTCCAATAGTGGTGAGACGTACATTATTATCATTTAGTTCATTCACCCGATCACGTAGACTTTTTAAAAGAAGCCTCATAAGTGTTGAAACTTCATCTTTGGGTCGCTTCCAATTTTCCGTGGAAAAAGTGTAAAGGGTTAGATACTTAACGCCAATCTCGGTGCAAGCTTCAACAATCTCCTTAACTGTATCAACGCCACGCTTATGGCCGGCTACTCTTGGCAAACCTCTTTTTTTTGCCCATCGTCCATTTCCATCCATAATAATGGCTATGTGTTTAGGAATTTCACCCGATTTTATTAACGATTCTTTGATCTGCTCATCAGGTGCGGAGCTTTTTTTACTCAAAATCCATTCCTGTTATTGATTTAGCGCGTAAAGTTAATTTTACCGTGCACGAATGTCAAGGTAACTAAATCTTGCTAAATTAGTTTTATTGTTGTAAAGAGAAGTTAATTTAAAAAGCTCAGGCTGAAAAAAACTCAGCCTGAGTACTTAAATTTTATGAGAATAGAATTTTTTCAGCTCTGTTTTCTTTGCGGATTAACAAATCTGGTTTATCTGTGATCGGGAATAGTTTAATATTTTTCTTTGTTTCAGGATCAAGTTCATCTAAAAGTGTTTTTGCATATTTAAGATTAAGTAATGAAACTCCAACAAATAATTGCACTTTTTTATTGGATCCTCTTGTTTGCCTTTGGGCAAGATAAGACAGTTTGTTTTTAATGAATGAAGAATCCTTAAAATCCTGGTCACTCAAAGTAATTCCTATTGCAAAATTATCTTTTAATTTTGCAATCACATCTACTTCAAACTCACCAATGTTAGATGGTTCAGGAAGATAAGTACCAAACTTTCTGTATAAAGTCAGATATCCTTTTTTCCAGAATTCTTCAATAAGCAAATCCACATCCCTTCTTCTATCTGTATTCATAATATTACCTCTTTACGATGCAAGTTGAATAATTGGAATAATTGGAGAAAATTTTTTCTTCTCAAGTACTTTTATGTTTGCAATTTTGCAGTAATTAAATTTTTTGATTTCACTTGATTGATAGACTTTTCCATAAATCACTTTTGAGCCGCTTTTTTCCATTGTGATATAATATGGTTCTATTAACACCTCATTTAGTCCATATAAAAATCTCAAACGATTTCTGTTCTTAATTGCTGTTTCAAATATTTCTGTTTTCATATCATACTCCTTTTAATTTAACCATCTAACAACACCGGTAACTTTACCCACAATCGAAAACTCATCTTTGTTTTTAATAACAATTGGTTCATATACTTTATTCTGTGGAATCAATCTTATTTGCTGATTCTTATTTTCATAAATTTTTACTGTAACCTCATCATCAATACGAGCAACCACTATATCACCGTTAACCGCATTCGCTTTGGGTGATATGATTACTAAGTCACCATCAAAAATTCCTGCCTCAATCATGCTATCACCTTTAACTCTAAGAGCAAATGAATCAATATCTTTTTTTAAGAAACCTGGATCAATAACAATCGATCCTTCAATATTTTCTTCAGCAAGAATTGGTGAACCAGCAGCAACTCTACCTATTATCGGAATTTTGCTGATATTATTTATTTCATTGATGTTAATGGGTGCGGTGGATTCAAATTCATCACGAGTAATTGTGATTCCACGACTTGCATTACTAAGAATATTTAAATAACCTTTTTTGGTTAAAGCTTCTAAATGTCTTTTAACACCAAAAGTTGAGGAAATATCAAATCGTTTTCCAATCTCTCTAAGAGTTGGCGGATAACCGTTCTCTTGTAAAAACTGCTGAATGAAGTTTAATATTTCTTCCTGGCGATCTGTTAGTTGTTTCTTTTCCATTTTTCTACTTTTCAGTGTTTTTAAATAGTGCTCATTTGTTCACTTCAAATATAGTGCACAAGTGTTCACGTGTCAATAGACGGTATAAAATATTTTTAACTTTTTTGGATTTTAGAATTTGTAGTTAGGATCGAGTAAAAAGAAAAGTTTTTGACCAATAATGTTGATGTTCATTATTCCTTTGAAAAGTTCTTCACCCGGGCCGTACGCAAAAATTCCAACTGGTGAAGGTGTGTGACTTCCAGTAGAATAAGATAATTCCAATTCACTTCCATCCCGATCACCTTTGGTTATAAACATTCCCCCGGTTTCGTGATCAGAAGTTATTAAGATTAATGTATTGCCATCTTTCTTTGCAAAATTTAATACTTCAGTTACCGCTGAGGAAAAATCATTCATCTCTGCGAGTAACTCTTTGGATTTATGGTCATGCCCTGCCCAATCAATTTGTGAACCTTCAATCATAAGTATAAATCCATCTGAATCATTCTTTAAATGTATCAGAGCTTTTTTTGTTAGATCGCCTAAAGAATACTCTCTTTGTAATGATTCAGGTAATCCATCCATTTCCAGAAGAGCATAAAATTGTTTTGTGGTATCGGAAAGTTCGTTTAACTCTGGATAGGATTTAGCAAGAGCATAACCATTATTTACCAGTTTATCTGTAAGAAAAATATTGTCATCTCTTTCACCAGAAAAATTTTTTGGTAAAAAATATTTTAATCCGCCACCAATAACTACATCAACATCCTGCTCAACCATTTGAGAAGCAATTAATGTCTGATCATTACGATCATTTGTGTGACCAACAAATGCTCCAGGAGTTGCATGAGTTACAGTTGCAGTAACCACTAGTCCAGTGGATAATCCAAGTTTTTCTGCAAGCTCAAAAATTGTATAAAGAGGTCGTCCGAGAGTATCAACCGAAATGTACTTGTTATTTGTAAGATATCCGGTTGCAATTGCTGTTGCTCCTGCAGCAGAATCCGTAATTAGCTTATCTGCTGAACAGGTAATTGATAAACCGATAGTTTTAAATTCTTTGAACGGTGAGTTTGGAACTTGTAATATAGAGGCACCAACGTAGTTGATGCCCATTCCGTCTCCTATAAGGATAATAATATTTTTAGGTTTTACATTCTGAGCATTTAAAAAATTAAACGCTGCAAGAAAAAGTATAAGTACAGAACGTAATATCATTAAACTACTTCTACAACCTTTTTTTCAACTTTGAATAACCAATTATGTGTGTCTTCTTTTTCTCTGCGGTGAATTGCAGTAAGTTCATTAAATAGTTTAAGATCCAGTTCACCAGGTTGACCATTATTAAATGTCATATTTTTATCTTTATATGTGAGCCATCCGATAGAAGAAATAATTGCTGCTGTGCCTGTGCCAAATAAACCAACGAGATTTCCTTTGTCATAAGCAGAGGTTACTTCATCAATAGATATTACCCTCTCAGTAACATTCATTCCCCATTCTTTTAGGATTTGAATTACGGATCTTCTTGTAACACCAGGTAAAATTGATCCGCTTAGCTTTGGTGTTGCAATTTCATCTTTGAATTGAACAAAAATATTCATTGTGCCAACTTCTTCTAAATACTTTTGCTCAACACCATCTAGCCATAAAACCTGTGTAAATCCTTTTTTATTCGCTTCTTGTGCTGCTAATAAACTTGCGGCATAATTTGCAGATGTTTTACATTCTCCTAAACCTTTTCTAACAGCGCGAACGTAATCATCTTGTATTAAGATCTTAACTGGTTTAAATCCTTCTGGATAATAAGCACCAACCGGAGAAAGTAAGAAAACCAATTTGTAATCAAATGAAGGTCTTACCCCGAGTGCTGGATCGGTACCAAACATAAACGGTCTTATATATAATGCCTCACCTCTATTCACCGGAATCCAATCGCTATCTATTGCAACAAGTTCCTTTAATGCTTCAAGAGCAAAATTAACATCAACTTCCGGCATGCAAATTCTTTTAGCAGAATTATTTAATCTCTGTATGTGAACATCGGGCCGAAAAATTACCACTTCATCATTTATGGTTTTAAAAGCTTTAAGTCCTTCAAAAATTGATTGACCATAATGAATAACTGACATGGCCGGATGCATCTGAAGATTTTCAAGGGGTTTTATTGTTGGACTGTGCCATCCCTTGTCTTTGGTATAATCCATCTCAAAAATATGATCAGTAAATATTTGTCCAAATCCTAAATTTTTTGGAAAGACAATTTTTTCAGTTCTTTCTTTTATGATGTATTTAATTTGTTCCATTTTTTTCTTTCCTTCCTTTTATTGAAGGTAGTTCTGATTTTTAATTATTTGAATAGTAATATATATTTAATAAAGTAAGAAGCAATTTTAATTTTCTGTAAACAATATTATTTGTGTTTAAAAGATCAACATCCAGAGAACATAATCCAATATTAAAATTAATGCCGCAGAAATAACGAAAGATCTTATAGTTGCTAATCCAACACCTTCAGCACCTCCTTCAGTTCTGAATCCAATATGACATCCTAAAAGAGATGTAACTCCACCAAAGAAAATGGTTTTAACTAAACCTGAAACTAAATCTGCAATATCAAAAAATCTGCTTACCGAGTTAAAGAAAACAGCAAATGAAACTCCAAGGAAATAATTTGAAACTAGATAAGCCCCGAAAACTGCAATAGTATTTGCAAAGATTACAAGTATAGGCATCATTATAATTGCTGCCAAAAATCTTGGCATTGCTAAATATCTAACTGGACTAATCGCCATCGTTTCAAGTGCATCAATTTGTTCAGTTACTTTCATGGTACCAAGTTCTGCCGCAATTGAAGCGCCAACTCTACCCGCAATTACTATTCCTGTTAAAACCGGACCAAGTTCTGTTATTATTGCGCGAGTTGTTGCACCACCTAAAAAAGATAAAGGGGCAATTCCTTTCAATTGATATGCAGCTTGCCATGCAGAAACCGCACCAGTAAAAACCGCGATAATCAAAACAAGTGGAAGTGAGTTTACTCCAATATGTTCCATCTGAAAAAGGATAAGTTTTTTACTTTTAGGTATTTGAGAAAAATTTTTAATAATACCGAAAAACAGATTGGAGATTTGCCCAAATTCCTGAAGGAAAGCTAATGTTCTATTTCCAAGTTTTTGAAATGCTCTGGATATCAAAACAAATTTTCTGATTAATGATGTACAAACTTAAAGAAAAAAGTAGGAAATATATGTTTACATTAATCATAAAATGTAGAACGATTTTGATAGATAATTTTAGAATTTAATCCATATATCAATACATTTATTCAAAACGAGACATCGCCAATAATTTTAGATATTATTTCCCCATAGATTTGTTGGTATTTTTAACAGAAACATAGAATACTATGGCATTATAGTTATTATCACAAAGAACAATTTTAACAGGAAAAAATATATACCGTTGAAATTAAAAACGTTTAAGTTGTTCGATTTTTTAATTAGCATAATTTTAAAAACTTGGAACCAAATACACTAAATCTTATTGATAGCGCGCCAATTGCAATTCTTACTTTTAATAAGAATGGTGAAATTGATTACGCTAATAAATCATTTGCTGAACTGGAATTGTTATATGGATTTGAGTATCCCGCCAACCTAATGGGATCAAGTATTTTTGGTAAAGAGCTTTTTCCCAAATTTACCATTACAACTGAGCTTAATGATATTTTATCCGGTTTGCCTTTTGAGAAAGAACTGAACTTTGTAGAAACAAAAACACGAGGTTTAATTCACCTAATTATAAAAGGCGCTCCGATTTTTGAAGGTGATGAAATTATTGGCGGAATAATAATAATTGAAGATTTGAAGGTACTTACTAAAACAAAAAAAGAATCAGCTATAAGAAATGACTTTATAGAAAATGCTATTCATAACGTTTCAGATTTTTTTCTAGTTGTTGATAAAATGGAACGTATACAATTCTTCTCAAAAAATATTTTGCACTATATAAATGTACCAGCCAATTTAATTCAAAGTGTTTCATTGGGTAGTTTGTTTGATTCAGACACTTCAAGAGTTATTAAAGAATATTTTGACTATGCAAAGAAAAACCGTGCAGTTGTTACTGAAAAATTATCATATGAGGTTAGGGGAAACCGAAAAGTATTTGAGTGCCGTTTTGTTCCGCAAGAGAATTATAGAAAAGAGATAAGTTTTGTTTATTTATTTTTCAAAGACATTACAGCTCAGGAAAGAGAAATTGATAATCTTTATAAAGATGTTAGCAAACTTGAGTACTATCAAACCATAACACAAAAATCCAGTGAAGCTGTTTTTGTAATTAATGATGATAACATAATTGAATACTGGGATGATTCATCCGAAAAACTATATGAAGTTACTAAAGAGGAAGCTCTTGGGATTGCTGCTCGCAATGTGGTAAGCATTCTTTCGGATAATTTTTTGGATTCTCTAAAATCAAAACTAATTGATAAAGACATACATAAAATTGTTTTATCCTACTTTGACAAAAACAGAGAGAAAAAAACTTACGAAACATATTTTACTTTCCTTGATGAAAAGAAAAAACGTGTGGTTGTTAAAAGTATTGATATAACCGACAAAATTCATTTTGAGGAAGGATTAAAATTATCACTAAAAGGACTGCGGGATATAATTTCAAAATCGCCTTTAATGATATGCAATATTGATAAGGATGGCCAGATATTGTTTGCCAATTCTACTTTTCAAAATATTCTTGGGTATACTGAAGAAGAATTGCTTTCTAAAAGTTTTTACGATTTAATTAACCCAACATATTTAGAAAATAATATTTTTGATCTACAAAGCTTTATTGGTGATGATCCAAAATCTCTGGATCTTCCGCTTAATGACAGGACTAAAGCTTCTAAATTATTTAAAAGTACATTTCATATTTCAAGAGATAACGAAAATCGAATACAGTTCTTTAGCTGTTTTCTTACTGAGTTTAGTGAATACAGAAATAATACAGCAGAGTCAAATCTTTATTTATCTCTTGTTGATTCAGCATATGACGGAATAGCATTAGGCTGTGAAGGAAGGATTATAATTGCAAACAAATCTTTTGCAAAAATATTTGGATACGATGCCAACGCAGAATTAGTCAACAAAGAAATAATAGAACTTGCATCAAACGATGATATAATTAAAGTAGCAGAATATTTCAGATTACTTGAAAGAAAAAAAGAAATTCCTGCAAGATTCGATTTTCTTGGGAAGAAGAAAGATGGAAGCAGCATTCATACTGAACTTTCAATCGGGTCATTTGAATCCGATAGCAAAAACTATGTTGTAATGATAGCCCGTGATGTTACAGAAAGAATTCGTGCTCAGCGTGCAATAAGAGAATCTGAAGAGAAATACAGAAACATAACTGAAAATATTGATGATTTTCTTTTTACTTATGAAAGGACTGGTTTAGCAATAAGACCAATATTCTGCACATCATCAATACAAAAAGTAACTGGTTATACACAAGCAGAATTCTTAACTGATTCAAAATTATTTCTTAAAGCAATACATCCAAGTGATTTTGCATCCATTAAACCTAAACTTATTAATTTAATGAAAAGTCGAATTCAGCTTTCAGGTGAGTTTGAGTTTAGAATTATTAATAAGCAGGGAAATATTGTTTGGGTTAGAGCAAAAATTAATCTTGTAAGATCAGGAACCGGAAGAATACAAAAGATTTTCGGACTTGTAAGCGATGTTACTTTTAGAAAACGCGCCGAAGAAGAACTAAAAAAATCCACACAAAATCTAATTAAGCTTAATGAAACTAAAGATCGTTTTATCTCAATCATCTCTCACGATTTACGCACTCCATTTAGTTCTATATTAGGGTTTACTGATCTGCTGGCCAACGATGAAGAGTTAACTGATGACGAACGTAAACAGTATGTAAAATATATTCAGGAATCCTCGCGCTCAATGCTTGCACTTGTAAATTCACTTTTGGATTGGACACGATTACAAACCGGACGAATAAAATTTGAACCTCAAAAAATTGATGTTTCTAAAGTTGTACTTGATTCCGTAAATGCTCTTTCCGGATCAGCAATACAAAAAGGTATTGAAGTTGTTTCTGCTGTAAATCAATCCCTTTTTCTTTTTGTTGATAAGAGCTTAATAACACAGGTATTTAATAATTTAATATCTAATGCGATTAAGTTTACTAATAAGGGTGGATTTATAAATATATCCAACGAGGCAGTTACTGCTTCGCGATTTATAAAATTCAGCATTAAGGATACTGGTGTTGGAATAAAAGAAGATGATCTTGCAAAGCTTTTTAGCGTTGACGCTAAATATACTTCTGAAGGTACTGCCGGAGAAAAAGGAAGTGGGTTGGGATTATCACTTGTTAAAGAAATTATAGAAAAACATGGGGGAACAATTTCGGTTGAAAGTGAATATGGCAAAGGGACAGAATTTATTTTCACGTTACCAATAGCCTCATCTAATATTTTAATTGTGGATGATAATAAAACCGATAGATTACTTTATTCAAAGATCTTAAAAAATATTACACCAGAATACAATGTTGAGGTTGCTTCTGATGGTAAAGAAGCGATACAAAAAATATTATCATCACCACCAGCACTTGTAATTACAGATCACGCAATGCCTGTTATGAATGGTTATGAGTTTGTTGTTGAGTTAAAGAAAATGGATATAAAAGGTAAACCGCCTGTAATAGTTTTAAGTAGCGATATTGATCGTGCAGTAATAAATGATTACACAGAACTTGGAATTGAATTTGTTTTTCAGAAACC
>CALLZX010000348.1 GCA_937858935.1 uncultured Ignavibacteriales bacterium
ATCATTGATTGCTCGCTGGCGACTTCTTCGTTGCCCGTACCCGGACTTTTTTCCGTAGAAAAAGTCTTTGCAGTCATCTTATATTTAAATTTATCGCCTTGTTTAGGGAAATACTTCAGAGTGACTTTTTGGCCTGATGCATCGGATTTTACGTATTCATTAGCGTTTGATTTTGAATCGGGTTTAGAGCCTTCTTCTTTATTGTTGCATGATGTAAGAGTTAAAAGTGATGAAATGAAAAACAAACTTAAAAACAAAATACTTAATTTTCTCAAAATTTAGGTCTCCTTAATTGTTAATATTGTGAACAATATACTACTAATATAAAGCATTTTCAAAGTAATATGGAATTCAGGAATGGGACATCAAAAAACGCACACTGATAAGAGCTGAAAGAATCTGATTTACACAGATAAAAGATATACACAGATATAAGATTATGCAAACTGGATTCCAGCTTTCGCTGGAATGACAAAATAAAAACTTAGCTTAAATTAAAATGACATTGAGGTGTCGATCGGTGATTTGATTTGAGGTGTCGATCGGATTCGAACCGATGCATAACAGTTTTGCAGACTGCTCCCTTAAGCCACTTGGGTACGACACCAATAATTTGTACATTTAAAAAGAACGGCACCTTTTAAAAAGCAAAGAGCGGGAAACGGGACTCGAACCCGCGACATCAACCTTGGCAAGGTTGCGCTCTACCAACTGAGCTATTCCCGCATTCAATATCAATAGAACATTGTCTAAAAAACACGTGCGAAATATAATATGGTGCTCTCATTTATGCAATATTCTTGAAACAAAAAGAGCCGCAATATGCGGCTCTAAAATAACAAATGAATATTGATGAAAATTATTTCATTAACATCATTTTTCTTACACTTGAATATTGAGCAGTTTCGATCTTATATAAATACATTCCACTTGGAAGTGAAGCTGCATCAAAAGAAACATTAAATGCACCAGCATTCATATATTCATTCTTAAGAACTTTTACTTCTTCACCCAATAAATTATAAACAGCTAATTTTACAAATGATGGTTCAGCAAGTGAAAAATTAATTGTTGTGGAAGGATTAAATGGGTTTGGATAATTCTGATTTAAAGCAAATGCTAATGGAGCAGTAAAGTCAACAAATATTTCATTGCTGTATTCGTAAGCGCCGCCAAAATCAATTTGTTTTAGTCTGTAATAATAATTTCCGGTTTCGATGCCAGCATCGGTGTAAGAATATTGTTTTCTTTCAGTAGTTGTTCCGTTACCTTGAACACTACCAATTGTAACAAATTGTCCTTCAGTATTTCTTCTTTGAACTTCAAATCCCTGATTGTTTAATTCAGTTTCAGTCGTCCAATTTAGAACTACCGAGCCATTATTAACATTTGCAGAGAATGCAGAAAGCTCAACAGGAACAACGTTTAAATCTTCTAACTGATAATCGTCAATATACATTACATCATTTGCAGTTGCGCCAAAAAAGTCATTTGCATCTAATGTTTGTGGACCACCAGCTCCAATTGAACCAAGTGTCCAAACCCATGTAGCTACTGAATTACCATTAATTATTAATTGTGATTGATTTATATCTAGATCAACAATTTGTTCAACTAAAAACCAAGCATCGTGTGGATAGTTAACAGATGTGATAGCTGTAGCTGATCCAGCAAAAACACTACAAACACCAGTAGTATTGAAGTATACATCTACACCCCAATCACTATTACTACCTGCAAATGTTTGCAATGTATTAAAGTATCCGGCTTTGGTTGCAGGAATATAAACTTGAAAACTTAATTTATATTTACCAGATGTGTACGCTAAACCGAAATCTTTTACAAGATCATCATTAAATACTATCTTTGCTGATTTTGTTCCGCTATAAGCAAAATCACTTGATACTAAAGCATCCTCTGCACCACAAGGAGCATTACTCCAAGTTGTCCAGAAAGTAGGATTTGAACAAGCAACTAAATTGCCGGCTGTATATGCTTCAAAATCTTCAAAGAAAATTGGAGGAGGAGCAGGAGAATCTTCAACTACACCACGAATATTCCAATTATAGTTTAGTGCAAATGCTGCTAAATGTTGCCAGGATCCACTATAATATATCCAATCACCGTCAGCATTAGCTGGTCCAGCATCTACTCCAAAAGGGAAAGTTCCATTAGCATGAGCAACCTCCAAAGTAATCCATAAGTCATTTCCTGAGATTGGAATATAAGTATCAAGTTCAACTGTATTCCAAGTAGAATCTGTTAAGGTACCAAGATCTAAAACTTGAGTTAAGAGTAATGCGCCTGGAGCAGTAGAGGTACCTGCATCATAAACTCTTAAAGTTAATCCTGTTGCTGCCATATAATAATAAAATTCAACAAATCTTAATTCCCCACCGGTTAATGGTCCAGTTAAAGTGGGCGTAAATCTAGCTCCACCCTCATAAGTAGTTCCACTAGCACCAATAGCATCAAAATTGTCCCCATCATAATGAATGGAAACCAGTGCTTCGGAATTATTTGGAGAACCTCCAGGAATAGTATTTCCATGAACCTTAAGTTCTTGAGCATATCCAAAAATTGATAAAAGAGCAAATGTCAGAAGGACAGAGAGAAGTGTATTTAACTTACGCATAAGCACTCCATAATTTGGTTGATAGATAGTAAATTGAAAATTAGATCGAAATAGTTATTTAGAAGAATCCTATAAATTATTCTAATTACAGATTGATATTAAATATTTTATTAATAAACATCAACTTTATGAAAAATTATTTTCTTGCCCCATGAATGAAGCCACGATATGGTAAAGAATGCTGTACAGTAATAAAAGCTTCTTTATCGATAGATTCAATAAGCCCAATAACTTTTTTCTGACTCTTTCTTGGTACAATCAGCATAAGTAATGATAAATCTCCGGAAACCCCTTGAGCAGGGAGAACAGTTACACCATATTTTTCTTTTCGAAGCGTTTCTGCAATTTTTACGCTAGCAGAGCGAGAAATAATATTTAGCTGAGCAAAACCTAATCCAATTTTTTGTTCTATAGTTATTCCAAGTACGTTTCCTATTCCAAATCCAATTGCGTAACCGAAAAGATTGATTACTTCATCAAGGTTTTGAAAAATATATCTAATCGCAAATACCCAAATAAGCACTTCAATCATTCCAGCAAGACCGGCAAGATATTTTCTTCCTTGTACAACTAGGATAGTTCTCATTGTTCCAATTGATACATCACAAATACGCATAAACATTATTAACAAGGCACCCAAAATTGATTCAAACATAATTATCTCTCATTTTCATTTCTAATTTTATCAATACTACACAAAATATTTTATCTTTGTTTAACAAATTAAAAATAATCTAGTAAATATGTTTAGAGTACAAAGAGAAGAATTAGTTGATGAGATAACAAGAAAGGGTATTACAGATCTTGCTGTAATTAAGGCAATTGGTAATGTTCCAAGAGAAAAATTTATTGAAAGAACAATGCACCATATGGCTTATAAAGATGTGGCATTACCGATAGGTTATGACCAAACAATTTCACAGCCGTATACAGTGGCTTTTATGACCCAGTTATTGAACATCAAAAAACCTGGAGTGAAAGTCCTTGAAATCGGTACTGGTTCAGGGTATCAGGCAGCAGTTTTATTTGAAATGAAAGCAGATGTATACAGTATTGAGAGAAATCTTGATCTCCACCATCGTACCACAAAACTTTTTGATAAGCTTGGAATTCGGGTTCACGCTAAATACGGTGATGGCACTATTGGCTGGAAAGAATTTGCCCCGTTTGAGGGGATTATCGTTACTGCCGGTTCGCCAAGCATCCCAAAAAATTTGAAAGAACAGCTTGCCATTGGAGGCAGGATGATTATTCCAGTAGGTGATCGTGCATCGCAGAAATTGTATCTGTTAAGAAAGATTTCGGAAATTGAATTTGATTCAGAAATAATCCCAGAATTTTCATTCGTTCCATTAATAGGCAGAGAAGGTTGGAAGAAGTAATTGTAATTGTTGGACCGACTTGCTCAGGTAAAACAAAATTAAGTTTGCTATTATCAGAAAGATTAAATGCAGAAATTATTTCTGCAGATAGCAGACAGGTCTTCAAACTATTGAGCGTTGGAACTGCAAAACCGTCTGCAGATCAGTTAGAAAAGACAAAACATCATTTTATTAGTGAATTAAATCCTGATGCAGTTTTTAATGCAAGCATGTTTGCTGAAAAAGCAGAACTTATCATTAAAAATTTGTATTCACATAAAAAAATACCAGTCGTTGTTGGTGGTTCCGGTTTGTATATAAAAGCTTTGATAGACGGAATAAGTGAGTCAGCTGATACAGATAATGAATTGCGAGAAGAACTTTTGGAATTAAAACAAAAATATGGAAACGATTATCTATATAATGAACTCGAGAAAATTGACAAGGTGAGTTCTGAAAAAATGATTCCACAAAACTGGAAACGGGTTATTAGGGCACTAGAGGTTTTTAGATTAACTGGAAAACCAATTTGGCAACACCATATTAGCCAGTCTCATTTTGCAAGTTTCAATTTTCGCCAGATAGGGTTAATGTGGGATAGAAAAATACTCTACAAGAATATCGAAACAAGGGTTGATAGTATGTTGAAAGATGGGTTGGTTGATGAGGTTTCATCTATAATAAAATTAGGTTATGCTAAGGATTCTAATTCGTTAAACACTGTTGGATATAAAGAAATAATTCAATATTTAGATGGTGAAATTTCCATAGATCGTGCAATTGAATTGATTAAACGAAACACAAGGCGCTATGCAAAACGACAAATGACATGGTTTAATGCGGATAAAAGAATTAAGTGGTATGAGATAAAATCGGAAATTGATTTAGTAAATCTTGCGGATAAAATTGCAAAGGAAATAAATGAAAGAAAAAATTAAAATTGCATCCGGCCAAGGGTTTTGGGGTGATTTGATTGATGCTCCATATCATCAGGTTACAAAAGGTGATATTGATTATCTAGTAATGGATTATCTTGCCGAAGTTACAATGTCTATACTTCAAAAACAGAAAAATAAAAATCCTGAACTTGGTTATGCAAAAGATATTCCGGAACTAATGAGACGAATCCTTCCAATTATTACTTCAAAAAATATAAAAGTTATTACAAACGGAGGAGGTGTAAATCCAGTTGCATGTGCAAAAGCGGTAATGAAAGTTGCAAAAGAACTTGATATAAAAAATTTAAGAATAGGTGTAGTACTTGGTGATGATATAAAGGATCAGATAGATGAATTAGTGAAAAATGGTGCTCCTTTAAAGAATATGGAAACAGATGAACCAATTTGTACTGTGTCAGACAAGATTCTAAGTGCAAATGTATACTTTGGGGCTTTTCCAATTGTAGAGGCTCTACAAAAGGGAGCTGATATTATAATTACAGGAAGAACAACAGACACTGGATTAACTCTTGCCCCGATGATTTATGAATTTGGGTGGAGGAATACTGATTACAATCTGTTGTCTGCAGGAACAGTAGCTGGACATATTTTAGAATGCGGCGCTCAATCCAGCGGAGGTAATTTTTTAGGTGATTGGCAAGCTATTCCCAATATGGCTGAGATCGGTTTTCCGATTGCGGAAGCCTACCCAAATGGTGATGTTATAATTACGAAGCATCAAAATACAGGGGGCAGAGTTTCATTTGAAACAGTCGCAGAACAATTGCTTTATGAAATTGGCGATCCCAAAACTTATATAACGCCAGACTGTGTCGCAGATTTTACCTCAATAAAACTTGAGGATTTGGGAAATGATCGAGTGAAAATGTATGATGTAAAAGGTTTACCCGAAACAGAATTTTATAAGGTTTCATGTTCATATTCTGATGGATTTAGTGCGGTATCTACTTTAACATATTCCTGGCCTCAAGCTCTTACAAAAGCAAGAGTTGCGGATGAAATTCTGCGAAAGAGATTAGCAAATCTTCTTTTGCAATTTGATGAAATCAGAACTGAATTTGTTGGTTATAATTCTTCTCACGGACCGTTGGCTAAAGAACTTAACGAAGATGATATTAATGAAATAATGCTAAGAGTTGCAGTCCGATCGCATGATTATAAATCTGTAGAAAGATTTGGTAAAGAGATTGCTCCGCTTATACTCACTGGCCCTCCTGCTGTTACTGGATTCGCAGGTGGTCGACCAAAACCAAGTGAAGTTGTTGCTTATTGGCCGGCTCTTATTTCAAAAAAACTAGTTAATCCAATTATTGAGATAATGGAGTTATAATATGAAAATTAAATTATTAGATATTGCTCATGGAAGAAGTGGTGATAAAGGCGATGCCGCGAATGTAGGAATTATCGCTTACGATGATAAAGGCTATAATCTTATTAAAAAAGAACTTACGGTTGAAAATGTAAAAAAACACTTTGAAGGTATTTGTCTTGGAAAAGTTGAGAGATTTGAACTTCCAAATCTTAAAGCTTTAAACTTTTTATTACACAATACTTTAGGCGGCGGCGGAACGGTTTCGCTTAAACACGATGCACAAGGCAAAACATTAGCAGCCGCACTATTAAGAATGGAAATTGAAGTTACAGAAATTTAATCGGAGCAAGAATGTACGAAGAAGAAATAAAATCAATAAACAACTATAAAATAAGAATCGATAATCTACGGAGTTATCTTTGACGTCGATCGTAAAGAAGCTAAGATAGAAGAACTTCACAGAAAAACTGAAGAAACAAATTTTTGGAACGATCAGATTGGAGCACAAAAGATACTTCAAGAAACAAAATCTCTTCAGGATTGGGTAGATCTTTGGAAATCTGTAAATAAAAAAGCTGAAGGAGTCGAAGAATTTATTCAACTTGCGCAGATGGAAAATGATGCATCTCTCTATGATGAAATCATTTCAGATTTAAAATCACTTGATAAAGCAATTGAAGACGCTGAGTTTAAGAATATGCTCAGTGGAAAAGATGATAACAAAAATTGTATTCTTACAATCCACTCCGGCGCTGGTGGTACTGAAGCACAAGATTGGGCCGATATGTTGTTTAGAATGTATTTAAGATATGGCGAACAGAATAAACTCAAGATGACCATACTGGATATTCTTGATGGTGATGGCGCTGGTATTAAATCGGCAACAATAGAAGTTGAAGGTGAATTTGCTTACGGATATTTAAAAGCTGAAAATGGTGTTCATCGTTTAGTAAGAATATCTCCATTTGATTCTAACAAGCGAAGACACACATCGTTTGCTTCAGTGTTTGTTATACCAGAAGTTGATGATACAATTGAGATTGAAATTAATCCTGCTGATTTAAGAGTTGATACTTATCGTTCAGGTGGAAAAGGCGGACAGAATGTTAACAAAGTTGAAACCGCAGTTAGGTTTACACATATTCCAACAGGAGTTGTAGCTGCCTGCCAAAGTGAAAGATCACAGGCTCAGAATCGTGTTAACGCAATGAAGTTATTAAAGTCAAAGCTTTATCAAATCGAATTGGAAAAGCAAAATGCTGCTTTGGATGAAGTTGAAAAAAGTAAGATGAAAATTGAATGGGGAAGTCAGATTCGCTCCTACGTTTTTCATCCTTATAACATGGTTAAAGATCACAGAACAGATGAAGAAACTTCAGATACACAGGGCGTGATGGATGGAGATATAAATAGATTTATAAAAGCATTTTTATTAAAGTTTAGTCAGAATTAATCAAACACGTGCAATCAATATATGTAAGTGATTGATGAAATATTTATTAGTAGTTGCATTTTCGATTTATGTTTTTATTCTTGCATTATTTTCATTGGATGAATTCCCAAATGAAGATATCAATACAAATTATTTCCCGCACTTAGCTGAGAGACCAATTACGGAAGATGGCTTCTACGCATTGAAAGTGGCCTGGAATATTGGCAATGGAGATGGGATAGTTTATAATTTTAATCAGCCAACAACAGGAATACAACCACTGTTTGTATTTCTCACATCAGGTTTAGCTTTTATTAATAAGATTTTTAATGGTGATAAAAACACATTTTTAAGATTAGTTATTCTGTTTTCAGGATTGATTCAAATATTATTTGTATTCATTTTATTTAAGCTTTCATTATTACTATCTCCTTTAGCTTCAAAAAACAAACTGTTTTTTATATCTATTCTTGTGGCTTTGTACAACTTCAAATTATTTCTCAATTTTTTTAATGGACTTGAAACGGGTCTTTATCTTGTTCTTTTAGGTTTATGTATATACAAAACATTTAAACTTCTTGAATCAGAACCATCTTTAAGCAACAATATCTTATTTGGTTTTCTGTTGGGGATGACTGCATTAGCAAGGCTGGATTTTATCATCATTGCTGTTACCCTAATTTTACTTTTAATGTATAATAAAAAAAATTCTATTAATGATTTAATAGTTATTTCTATTTCTTTAACTTTTGTTTTAACTCCTTGGTTTTATTATGTTTTTTCTATTCAAAATAGTTTTATACCAACTTCCGCAGTAATCCAGTCAGGAATAAGTACAAGTGAATTTAGTTATAGAATTGATCAATTTATATTTTCACTTCTTAGTAATTTCGTTCCATTTTATCATGCAGGATTAACAAAAACCATTTTATTTTATCCAATTGCCATAGTTGTGATAACTATAATAATTAAATACAAGAGACAATTACTTCTAAAATATTGGAATAATGAAGTTTTTAAATATTGGATTATAAGCATTAGTTTTATTTTAGTTATCTATTTGATTTTTGCCTCTCAGCCATATTTTTATTTCCGATATATTTCGATTCTTTCCGTTATTACATTACCATTTTTTATCGTTATAATTTTTGAATATTTTGAAAAAAAATCGAAGCTGATAAATTTTACTTTAAAAACTGTAATTATCATCTTTTTTTTTATAAACATTATTTATTATTTCCATATCCCAAAAAATGTTACAGGATTAGCCGTAAGACCAATTTATATTCAAAATCATTTACATAAGTATAAAAAAATTGGAATGGCTCAGAGCGGTATATCAGGGTTCTTTTTTGATAATGTTATAAACCTTGATGGTAAAGTTAATTCTCAAGCATTAAAAGCTATCACATCTAATAATTTATACCAATATATTAATGATGAAAAAATAGATGTTTTAATTGAATGGAATGAGTGGTTCTTATCGTTACCAAAAGATAGTTTAGATTCTCGGTGGAAAAGTGTTTCAAATATGATTGAAAATGGTAAAACAAAAATATTTATAAGAATATAATTATTTTTATTGGGTATTTATTTGATCAATTATAAAAAATATCTTATTCCTTTTTTAGATCATATTGTTTTGCAAGATTAGTTAACCTTCTGGGATAATCTGTTTGCATACCATTAATACCACTTTTAATTAAACACTCCATTTCACGTTTATCATTTATAGTGCAACCAATCAGAAAATCGATTTTGGAGGAATCTAATTTTTTGTTTAACCGTAATCTTCTTCTTACATCATGCCATATAACTCGCCGAAAAGTCATCCAGTTTGCAATTGTGATTTGCCTTGGTCGCATGATTATCGCTACATTATTTTTATGCCTTATTGCAGTTTTGATTGTGCTATGAATTCTTGGAAAAAAAATAAATCCAGGTGGAATCTCAACATCCAAGCTGTAAATAAGATTAGAATATTTTTCCTTTGCTACATCCAAGACTTCAGCGTAGAATGTTTCAATAATAAATTTTGCAGAAGGATTAAACTCTTTTATTAGCTCATCAAGCTGATCAAGAATAACAAGAATTAATTCCTTTTCAGCTTTTGGAACTTTAATATCTAGAAAAACATATTTGATTTGAGATTTATCTTTTATCCAATCAATAAACTCTCTAAACGTTGGAATGTGAGCATTAATAGGAATTGATTCACCTTTCTTCACATAATTAAAATGTGTTCGCATTTCAGATAGAGTGAGCTCGCTTGTTTTATTTCTAAATCCGCTAAATGGTGCAGGAAAATCAGGCTTGTAGGTAACATCAGGTTCAATACCATTTTCTCGAATCAAAGCAACTAGTTCATCAGGATTCCAATCGTGCCAAAGAATTACCTCTTTATCTTTGGTTACACATAAATCGGTTTCCAGAGAATTAACTCCCTCACGCATTGCTCTTTCAAATGATGGGATTGTGTTTTCGGGTTCGTTAACGGGAGAACCTCGATGACCGCAAATTAGAAATAAATTATCCTTATCAACTTTTAATTTACTTATTGGACAAAAACGAAATAATTCTCTTAACCAAACTTTGTAAACGATTAATCTTCTCTTTAAACTTGTCATAATCAAAGTTAATTCTGATTTTTCTAATGGATGAATTTTCTTTACTAAATAAGATAACCGAAAAAAAATAAAAGATAAAAGATCATGAAAAAAAAGATTATTAGGACCGAAGAGAAAAGATCTAAAGCAAAGATGGATTTCTTTTACAAAGTATATAAAGTCACAAAAAAAATTCCATTAGGAAAAGTTTCTACTTATGGAGATATCGCAGAAGCCTGCGGCATTCGTTCATCAGCAAGAACAGTTGGTTGGGCATTAAATGGTTGCGGACCAGATATTCCTGCACATAGAGTTGTAAATAGATTTGGAGCACTGACGGGCAAAATCCATTTTGGTGATCCAAATCTTATGGAAGAATTATTAAGAAATGAAGGAATTGAGTTTGATGAAAAAGGCTGTGTAAGACTGGATAAGCACTTATGGAAACCAAAACAAAAATAAACTAGAGATATTTTTTTCGATGAGCAGTTGTCTAATATTTCCCTCAATTCACATATCAGATTCCTTCAGAAACAAACTTCAGTAAAAATTATTTGCTAATTACATAATACTAATAGGCACATTAAATATAGTTTGTATGCTTCTATTACTTTATTTTTACTATTAAAAATTAACTATTTGAAGTCTTTGAATATTGCAAATAGTTAATTGCAACATTTAGAATCAAAACTATTTTTAATTCACATATTACTGGTTAAAAAATGTCTTTAAAACAAAAGCTCTTAGATTTATTTAAGCGAATAGAAAAAGCACAAACAGGCGGCGGAACAAAAGCAATTGAAAAACAAGTTGCTATGGGCAAAATGCCTGCCCGGGAAAGAATAACAACTTTATTAGATCGGGATTCATTTCACGAATACGATCTATTTGTTGAGCATAAATGTGCTGACTTTGACATGGATAAAAAGAAACTTCCAGCGGATGGAGTAATTACAGGTACTGGTTCAATTGCAGGGCATCCAATTGGAATATTTGCACAGGATTTTACAGTCGCCGGCGGATCATTAGGATTGATGCACGCAAGAAAAATTACAAAAATTATGGATCACTCAATTAAAATGGGTATTCCATTAATTGGCATAAATGATTCAGGAGGTGCACGTATTCAAGAAGGAGTGAATTCTTTAGCTGGATATGGAGAAATATTTTATCGTAACACAATGGCTTCAGGTGTTATTCCGCAAATTTCTGTTATACTAGGTCCCTGTGCGGGGGGTGCAGTTTATTCGCCTGCATTAACAGATTTTGTTTTTGTTGTTGATAAAATTTCAAAGATGTTTATTACTGGTCCTGAAGTAATAAAAACGGTACTTGGTGAAGAAATATCCATGGAAGATTTAGGCGGAGCAAGAGTACATACTGAGATTACAGGTAATGCACACTTCTTTGCAGAAAGCGAACAAGAGTGTTTTCAACAGATTAAAAAATTAGTTTCATTTATTCCGTGGAATAATAAAAAGAAAGCAGATCCATTACCTCCAAGACCGCCGAAATCAAATTATAATGTAGAAAATATTATTCCTCTTGATCCTAAAAAACCCTATGACATTCGTGATGTAATAAAATCAATTTGTGATGATTCAGACTTTTTTGAAATACAAAAAAGCTGGGCTGCAAACATTGTGATTGGATTTGCAAGACTTAATGGAGAAACGATAGGTATAGTCGGTAATCAGCCGCTTGTTCTTGCTGGTGTTCTTGATGTTGACTCATCTGATAAGGCTGCAAGATTTATCAGATATTGTGATGCCTTTAATATTCCTTTAGTTACACTTGTAGATTTACCAGGATATTTACCAGGAATCGATCAGGAACATGCTGGTGTGATTAGACATGGTGCAAAAATACTCTATGCTTATAGTGAGGCTACAGTTCCCAAAATTACAGTAATATTACGCAAGGCTTATGGTGGCGGATATATCGCTATGTGTTCCAGACATTTAGGTGCGGATTTTGTCTTTGCCTGGCCTTCGGCTGAGATTGCTGTAATGGGACCAGAAGGTGCTGCGAATATAATTTTTAAAGCAGAAATTACAGGAGCAGACGATCCGGATGAAATGAGGAAGCAGAAAGTTTTAGAATACACAGAAAAGTTTGCTAATCCCTATATTGCAGCGGCAAATGGTCATGTTGATTCCATTATTAATCCATCTGAGACCAGAGAATTTTTAATTCACGCTATAACAGTTTCTGCAAATAAATCTGAAGTTAGAGCATTTAGAAAACATGGAATTCCACCTTTTTAAATATGAATAATTATAATACAAAAACATTAGTGATTGATGATTCAGTTTATGAAACTGGATTAACCAAAAAATATTTAAGCAGAAAAACTTATAAACCTGTTGATCATAAAAGAGTTAATGCCTTTATTCCCGGATTGATTCAAAAAGTATTTGTTAAAGTTGGCGATAAAGTAAAAGCTGGTGACGGACTATTAATTCTGGAAGCAATGAAGATGCAAAACATCGTTAATGCACCGGTTGCCGGAATTATTCGAGTTGTTCCTAATGAAGGGATACTTGTAAAAAAGAATGAGCTTTTAGTAAATATAGAATAGAAAAAGAATCTTGAATTATTTTTTAGAATATCAAAAAAGGCGATTCAAATGAATCGCCTTTTTAATAAAGTTCAATTATTGTTTTAATATCTCTTCACATCAATTGATGAAACTCCGCAATCGATATCAATGTAAATCTTCTTTGAAAATTTATCAAAGTCTTCAGATCGATAGATATCATTATTTATTTTTGTAAAGCCTTCATAGTTTCTGCTTGATAATGCCGCATCAGAGTTTATTTCACAACCAACTGAATCCGGTATTAAAATATCTATATCGGAAGCACCTGCATCTATTTTTATTCTGGCTACATCAACAAGATTACCAAGTTTTACATTAAATGCTGCTGCACCCATGCCTACATTTAATGTGCCTACTTTGTATTGTGTTAAATCCAAATCAACTGAAGCTGCCCCGACATCAAAGTTTAATTCCCATTCAGGATTATTATTTAAAGACATTTCAACAGAATTTTTGTAATTCTTTTTTCCGAGTCTGAGATGATTATTTTTCATTTCAAAATTTATTTCAGAATGACCATAGGAATCCTGCCTATCTAAACTATAATTGCTAACATTCCCTTCAGTTTTAAAATCTACTAACTTATCTGTAGGAGCAAATATTTTAAATGCACCTGCACCGGCATTAAAATTTAGGGTAGCCGTTTTAATAGAATCTGAATAATCCTGTGAAAAATAGGTTGTATCATAAACAGCAACTTCATCATCATCAAAGTGGATTTCAAAATCATCATCGATTAGATTAGTTGTTGCACTTACTGATGCATAAAGAGTTAATGCTAGTACTAATGCAGCTAATCCGGCAACAATGCCTTTGCCAATTTGATTTTTTACTAGTATGGAAACACCTATCAGTACTAAAACCATTGGCCAGAATTTCCACGCTGAATTCCACGTAAAATTCAGGTCTGTTAAATTGCCGATCAGAACTAAACTACCTATTGATATAAAAAATACTCCCCAGAAAATATTTGACGTTTTCATTGTCTTACCTCGTTAACATTATTGTTACGTGCATTAAGAATTATTGCAAAGCCTAATCCAATAAGAATTAGCGGCCAAAAATCACCAAAGTGAAAATGCGGAACAAAATTATCTAAAAGAAAGATACCACCCAAAAGTATTAAAAATGCTCCTGCATAAATCGATCTGTTACTTTGAGTTTTATGAAGATTCAAAGAACTCATATTAAACTCTGTGTTTTCACTTTTTTTTTCCTCATCAGATGGCTGAGAACTGCCACTTGTTGGATTAGTGTTAAAAGGCGTTATAATAAATGGTTTTTGCGGAATGATAATCCACAGGATTATATAAGCTAGAATACCACTGCCGCCAAAGATTACTGCAAGAACAAAAATCAATCTCACTAGAACTGGATCAATTGAAAAATATTCTGCTAAACCTCCGCAAACCCCACCTAGCATTTTGTCTGTTACCGAACGATATAGTTTCTTGTACATTTCAGAACTCCTTTCTGTCTGTAATTTCTGTTGCAATTATAGTAAAGAAATACACAGAAGGCTTTTTTTATAGTACCAACGGTTTATGATTATTAAATTAGGGAAAAACAGTCTATTGTCGGGCCAGTGGTGTCGGTGAACGGCAGGAAAATTCTGCTAATTATTGTATTAATTAAAACTTAGTTTATTTTAGTTATAACATTTAAATAAATAATGAAGTTAATTATTACATGAAAATTGCTCTCTGTCAAATCGATCCGATCATCGGACATCTGGATTATAATAAGAAAAAGATTATACATGGATACAAAAAAGCTATTGATGCAAAAGCTGATCTTGCAATCTTTCCTGAACTTTCACTTGTTGGTTACCCGCCATTAGATCTTGTTGAAAAACAGGAATTCCGTAAAGCCGTTAACAAGGCTGCAAAGGAAATTGCATTACAAACTACAGAAGTTGGTTTAATATTCGGTGCAATTACGGAAGATAACGATAAGATTGGAACAGATATTCATAACTCCGCTATATTGTGTTTTGATGGCAAAATTCGGTTCGTCCAGCATAAAACGTTAATTCCAAATTACGATGTGTTTGATGAAATGCGTTATTTTGATCCTGCAGAAAGTGTTTCAGTATTTAAATTTAAAGATGAAAAACTCGGCATCTCAATTTGTGAAGATATATGGAACGATGCTGATTATTGGTATAGAAGAAGATATCATAAAGATCCTATTCAGGAATTGCTTAAACAAAATGCTTCTGTTTTAATAAATATTTCTGCAAGCCCTTACTCTTACGGAAAACGTGCGGCACGTAAAGAAATGCTTTCAGTGCTAACGAAGAAAGACAAAATTCCACTTGCATATGTCTGCTGTGTTGGAGCACAAACTGATTTGATTTTTGATGGTGCAAGTATGTGTTTTGATGAAAATGGAAATCTT
>CALLZX010000349.1 GCA_937858935.1 uncultured Ignavibacteriales bacterium
ATAGGACATAATAAGCAGAAGTATCAATATCTAAGGTTATATTATCAAATACTACTATTCCCATTCCTGCAAAAAATGTATTTGCTAAAAGGTTAATTCCATTTTTAGAAATGATACAAAACCTGCCTATATCATACCCGGCAGAAGTAACAGATATATTATCCGATTTCGGATTTATTAAAACTTTATCATTTTGGATTTTTAGATCAGAAAATGATTGTTTATTGAATGATGTAGAATCAATTATTAAATAGTCAGCACTATTAACGTTATAAAAAGATTTAGTTTCTGATAATTCTGAATTTGCATCATCAAGTTTATATCTTACCCAATATCTTTTGTTTTGTGTTAATTGTCCAAATATTAAATTTGTATAAAATGAATCTGCTGGAACTATAGACTCCTGAAAGTTTTGAAAATTTTCAGTTTCAGAAATCTGAGATTTGATACTAAAAAACTTTTCATTTATAAAAGAAGGATTGAGAATTTTTATCTGACTTAAAGAAGGGTTTTCTATTTTATGTTTAACTAAATCTCTTAGTTCAGTAGAATAAACATAAAAGTTATAAGTGAGGTTATTGTCATCCTCATAAATTTCTGGAATATCATTTTCGAGATCTAAATTTATGATTAATGAATTTTCACCAGCCAAATTTTTTAAACCAACCCAGATACCCAAGGTATCTTTAAACGATGGCAGATATCTTCTACCCGAAAAAGTCTTAATAAGAATTCCATCAGCATAATGTTGGATCGAGTAATTGAATTGTGATGAATCTTTAATTCCAAAATTGTTAAAAACAATTTTAATTTGAGTTGAATCTTCTGAATCATTAATAAAATTGCTGCTTAATAAAACATCAGAAGATGAATCTTTTAGATTTGGTAAAATTGGAATTTTTATTCTTACTGCCGGGTCACCAATTAAAGTATTTGTCAATGAAAATAATCTAAAAACCGAAGAGGTTCCTATATTTTGGAACATTCTAATTTTGGATTGAAGATGAGCATTTCCAACTTCTTTAGAATTACTGTTAAGCATATCTTCATAAAAATATACAGGCATTGTTAGTGATGTTGTTGTAAATCCTAAAGAAGAATTTCCGATATAACCCAATGCCTGTCCATCGTTACTTAATAAAAATCTCTCACCAAATGAAACAATATCTGGTTCGGCAAATTTATTTGTTGAACATCCAAAATCTGTTATAAGCGGGTTTCGATTAACAGTATTTTTCAATTGCACAGTTTCACTAATGCTATTATCCCATGTCGCTGTACCGCTATGTCCTAAGTAAGAAATAAAAACACCACCGGCATCAATTGCACTCGAAATTTCATCAGTGGTGTACGGACCAAAATCAGATAATGGATTTGATGTTTTATAGAAATGAGTATAAGATCCAGAAAGTGGTTCTGGTCTGACAAAATTATTTATTACCTGATCATTAACTGCTTTTAGCTGTTCAATTTCGCCCTGCTGATCTGCCCGACCACCTGAAAAGAATAAATATTTCTTGTTCCATTCATCAAAGCGTTCACTAAAATTATTTTGAACTTTTGATAAATAATATTCTAATTCTTCATTAGTGTTTATTGGAATTCTCCCAACTTTCATTTGAGGGATTGGTAATCCGGATTCATCCCATACAACTAACCAATTATCACTCACAGGATTTCCAAAAGAAGGAACAAAATTTCCACCGCCTTTAACTCCACTAGAATTAAAGCGATTAAGCTTGTAATCATAATTGGCATCACCAATCAGCGTTAAATACTGCGGCTTAGGTTCCGCTCTATTTTGATATGTGATGGCACTATACAATCTCAGTGCTTCCGGCTCAGGATATCCGAAACTAAATTCATCAAAAATATCCTCTACAGAAATTAAATCTTTTGATACTCCATATAGTGAAGAAATGGTGTTAACATAATTACTAGCAGATTGTAAAAATTTTGGATGAGTAATCGCAAGATAATCCGTTTGATTTGTTACTGATCTTAAATTAAGGAATTGTTTTTTATAGTAAAATACCGGCTTACCAATTTTAGATGGATCAACAATAACATAAACATCTCCAACTTTTACAGTATCGGTAAACAAAAGTTGATTGGATACTATCTGAAAGTTTTCAATTTTTTTAAATTGCGGTTTTACTTTATAGATTTCATAAGAAGTTTGGGTAGAATTTGAAATCTTGACAACTTTTACTCCGTCACTTACATCTTCACTAACTTTAAAAAGAAGAAAATCAGAATTTAATTTTAGCTCTCGCGGATATTCAATATCATACCAATCAACGCCCAAATAATTTGGATTAGTTCCGTTAGCATAATTTTTTACAGAGAGAATATTTGGGTTAGTTAGAAACTGATTTGTATTTAAAGTACCATTCAGTAAAAGCTGTTCACTTCTGTCAATTGATTGAGAATCCAGAAGAACATCATTTACTTTTAAAATAACCTGGTGAGCATTACTGGTAATATTTGAACCACCGCTAACAGCTTTATAGAAAAACTTTGCTGTTTTATTCGGAACAACATCACTTACAGTAAAGTTATAGCTGCGAATAGTATTGCTGTATAACCAGGTAGTTTGTAAATAGTACCAGGTTTTATTTCTAAACCAACCCGGTGTCTGATTGACAACTTCATCAGTATAGAAATTCTGGAACAATCTATTGCTTTCTGCGTGCTCAATATAATTGTAATAAGTAAGTGAATCGAATAATCCTGTATTGAAAGAATTTTGAATTGGTACTCTTGAACCATCTTGCAATCCCCACGTAAGAAAATAAAATGTTGTATCAGAATATCGGTCAAGATATTCATTGTAAGGTTTATCAGGCGTATTGATTGCACGATGTGAAATATCAGGGTAGTTTAATGTTCCATAGAATTGTATATAATCATCATCATTAAAAACATTATCATCCTGCCCAACTACTGTAATTGGAATTTCAATTCCTGATTCGATTAATTTAAAAGTTTTTGGATTTATAGAAGTTGTAACTATTCCCATAGCTTCAAGGTCTGATTTAGATATTCTAAATAATGCATCGTTTGCAGTTCCAATCTTCAAATATTCTGATCCATAATTTATCCAGTTACCTGTTGTGTCTTCAAGAACTAAAGGTTGATTACCTGCAAATTGATTTGCTATTCCACTATTAATGATAATTTTGCTCAATTCGTAGTTTGGGTACGGAGCCTCATTATTTA
>CALLZX010000350.1 GCA_937858935.1 uncultured Ignavibacteriales bacterium
ATCAGATGTTAGAAAGTAGTGATTCCTTGTGTTTTTGTTGCAAAATAGTAATTTTCGGAGCGATCCCACTTTTGGATATTTTAAATTTTTTTACAATTTATATTAAAGTATTAACGTTAGGTATTTTGTTTTGCTGGTATTTGTTTTTATTTCGCTCATTACAAGCTACATTGGTGCACGTACAGTTTTTGTTCTTTCAAAATGGAAAGCACGTGTATGGTTAATTATACTGCCTGCAATTTATTACTTGTTGTTAATGGGTGTTTTTGGATTTCTTCTTGCTAAAGTTAATACCACTCAATATAAATCAACTGAAGTTGTTCCCGGTCATAGAGTAATTACTTCTGTTGATAATCTGTTTACAGTAAAACTACCTGCCAGCTGGACTATTCTTAAAAATCTAAATGATGAAGCAACCATCGAGATCGGAAATCTTGAGGAAGATGTATATTGTATTGCATTCAGTGAACGTAAAGCTGATTTTGAACCAGATGTTTCTATCGATGATTTTTATGAATCTGTATTAAGCGGAACCTCCGACGCAGTGCAGAAAGCTAATATAAAAAGATTGCCTCCGTTATCTTCATTTAAACTTGATCACAGAAGAGCAAGAGTTGATGGTGAACTTGAGTATAACGAAATAACATACATAATCCAGATAGTTGAAACAAAAGATTATTTTTATCAGATGGTTTCTTATACGCCTAAAGCAAATGCAGAAAAACTTTTACCACTGTTTGATGAGATAACAAATAGTTTTAGAGAACTTTAGATAGGATAAGAAAATCCGGCTATATCAAATAAATAAATTATAGTTGTAACAATTAATTTTAGGAGTAAACAAATGAACAATAACTTAAAATCATTTATAGCTGCAGTTATTACTTATGCTATTACCAGGATAGGATATGGCTTAGCAAATTTTAAACCCTTAAACGAATTCTCATTCATAGTAGCATTTTTAATTGATATTTCAATCTGGATGATTTTATTCTATTTAATTCTTCAAATACTTGAAAAATTATTTAAGACAAAAAAAAATTAAGCATATGCTAAATTTGGCTTTCCGCAACGCCTTTGCGCCGGAATCAATCCAATCTCTTGGTACTCGGCTGTCACAGCTTGTCCCGATAAATCGGGAGAGGGTTGGGGTGGGTTAACATACTCCTGAAC
>CALLZX010000351.1 GCA_937858935.1 uncultured Ignavibacteriales bacterium
TGTTAATGATTCAAATCTTTCAAATGCTTTGTCAGGATTATCAGCAACATTGTAAGGAAAACCAGTAACTAAAACTCCCAACCCTATCTTATCATTATTACTAACTTTTATTTTCTTATCATTTGCAAAAGCACCACTTTCCTTTTCTGCAGAATAAAAAATATTTTGCATAACATCGTAAACAACTCCTGCAACAATTTCATTCTTTCTCAACACTCCAATTGAAACAGCAAAAATTGGAAGACCGTGTGCAAAGTTTGTTGTGCCATCAAGCGGATCGATTACCCAAAGATATTCTGAGTCTTTTTTATGCTCACCAGATTCTTCGGTTAAAATATTGTGAGTTGGATATTTCTTTGAAATAAAATCCATTATTGCTTGTTCAGATTTCTTATCGATTTCCGTAACAAGATTTTTTTCGTTGGTTTTATATTCAATTTGAAAATTCTTTCCAAAACCTTCGCGGATAATTTCTCCGGCAATTCCGGCAATTTCTAAAATGTCATTAAGCATAATTATTCTTCTTTTTGATGCAAATATAAAAACTCTGAATCACACACCTAAATATGTGTATTTTCCATTCCTTGATAGCACCTTCTCATTTGGGTATATTTGCACACAAAATTGAGTGAAAATAAGGAGAGAAATTGAGCCAAACTGATGATTTAGTTAAAAAAGGGTCTAAAGAAAACAATCTTGTTGATGAGATTCCATCAATCTTACCGATTCTTCCATTAAGAGATATTGTAATTTTTCCGTATATGATTTTTCCCGTACTTGTTGGACGTGAACAAGCAATAAACGCCGCAAATTATGCTTTAGAAAATACAAAGTACATTTTTCTTTCAACACAAAAAAAATCCAGTATTGAAGATCCAAAGCCAGCTGATTTTTATCTTGAAGGCACCGTGGCAAAAATCGTTCAGATTTTAAAACTACCGAACGGTTTACTTAAGATTTTAGTTGATGGGTTACTACAAGCTCGAATTATAAATTTTACAGATCGTAAAGAATTTTTTGAAGGAAAAATTGAAGTTATAATTCCTGAAACATTAGTCGATCACGAAATGAATGCGCTCGTTAGACAAATGTCTCAGTTGTTTAAGGACTATGTTAAGATTAGTCGCAATGTTC
>CALLZX010000352.1 GCA_937858935.1 uncultured Ignavibacteriales bacterium
GCAAATAAAAACTAACCGATCTAAAACTCATCACAAAATTCTTTGCCCCATACTTGATGCAATCAAATCAGCTGCAAAAACAGCGCTGCTATTACGAACATCTAATATTGGATTTACTTCTGCAATTTCTAATGAAGACATACAACCGCATTCAGCAATTGCTTCCATAAGTGAATGAGCCTCTCTGTAGTTTAACCCGCCGGGCACAGGCGTTCCAACGCCTGGTGCAAAATTCGGATCAACACTATCAACATCAAAACTAACGTGGATATGATCTACCTTTTCTTTGAATTGCTTTAACACACGGCTAATGATTCTGTGAATACCAAGTTTATCAACATCACTCATTGTGTAAACATTTACATTAAGTTTTTTAATGTTTAGTCTTTCCTGCGGATCAATACTTCTTGCGGCGATAACAGCACAGTTTTCCGGTTTTAGCTTGGGTGCAAATCCATAAAGATTAACAAGTTCTGAATAGCCCAGACCCATTGAAGCAGCAAGCGGCATTCCATGTATATTCCCGGATGGAGTCGTCTCTTCGGTATTCATATCTGTGTGTGCATCAATCCATATTACCCCAAGGGTTAATTTGTTTTTTTTACAGTAAGATGAAATACCTGCAATAGTACCAAGCGCCATTGAATGATCACCGCCGATGCAAAGCGGAAATTTCTTTTGTTCTAAAACTTTTTCAACGCGTGCTGCAAGCATTTTTGATGTCTTAAGAATTTCCTCCAAATATTTGAGTTTTGGGTTGGATACCTTTTGCCGTTCCATTATCTCAATATTTATATCTCCGATATCTTCAACTTTGTAACCAAGCTGCTCAAGCTTGCTTTCCAATCCTGCAATGCGCAATGCAGAAGGACCCATATCAACTCCGCGTCTTCCTGAACCAAGATCAATCGGAAAACCTATTACAGTAATAGTTTGCTGTTTCTCTTTATTCATAATACACTTTTAAATAATGTAAAATCATTTTTATTAAGTTAAAGAGAATGAGGGAAATATTCATCTCTACAATTCTTATATTTTAAGTGCAAAAATATTTAATTCTTTAAAGTCAATTATACAGGCATTAAAATGTTAGGATATGACAGTGAACCCTATATAAGCGTAGGAATTCTTAGCGATACTAAAATTAAATTTGAACTTTACGGTGATTTTAGTTCGTACGGCTTTAAACATTTTTTTAGCGGCAGATTTGAAGCCGAACTAGTAAATGATAGAATAGTCTGTAAAGGTGATTCTGATAAAATTGAAATAACCGATGAAATAATTTTTGAACCCCAGGAACCCGAGAATGAATCGTTTCTTATAAGAGATGTTGTAATAGGTGTTAAGTTTCACTGGGAAAGAAAAGAAAAGCAGCGCTTTACTCACTCACTTAAGCTCATAAAAGATAATGGGAAAATTACAGCAATTAATATCGTTCCAATTGAAAAGTATTTGGTGAGTGTTATCTCATCTGAAATGAGTTCAAAATGTTCTATGCAGATGTTAAAAGCAACTGCTGTTGTTTCCAGAAGCTGGTTACTTGCTCAGATAGAAAAATCCAGAGCTATAAAATCAGAACACTCTAATTACAAAACCGTTTATGAATCAGAAGAAGAATTGATTAGATGGTATGATCGAGAAGATCATAAGCTTTTTGATGTTTGTGCAGATGATCATTGCCAGCGTTATCAGGGCGTTACTAAAATGACTTCGGATGTTGCACGGAAAGCAGTTGAGCAAACAGCCGGAGTGGTGTTGCTTGAAGATGATAAAATTCTTGATGCACGTTTTTCAAAATCCTGCGGCGGTATTTCGGAATCATTTGAAAATGTGTGGGAGCCGATAAAGCATCAATCTTTAAGTGCGATTTATGATTATAAATTTATTGCAGATGATTTTGATGACAATTTTTCTAAAGAAGAGAATGCAGCAAAATGGATTAGGGGTAATCCGCCTGCCTTCTGCAATACAAATGATCCTAAAATTTTGAATCAAATTCTTTTGGATTATGACCAGGAGACAAAAGATTTTTACAGATGGAAAGTTGAATTTACGCAAGCACAATTATCTGATCTTATAAAAAGAAAAAGCGGAATTGATTTTGGATTAATAAAAGATCTTATCCCTGTTGAAAGAGGTTTTTCTTCACGACTTGTAAAACTTAAAATTGTTGGAACAAATAAAACTTTAACAATAGGAAAAGAGCTTGAGATTAGAAGAACACTTTCCGAAACTCATCTTTATAGTTCTGCATTTATTGTTGAGAAGTTTGGAGAAGTTGATGGAGTTCCGGAAAATTTTCTTTTACGCGGCGCAGGATGGGGTCATGGTGTTGGGCTTTGCCAGATTGGCGCTGCCGTTATGGCAGAACAGGGTTATCAGTTTGATGAGATTGCGATTCATTACTTCAAAGGCGCTAAGCTTAAAAAGATTTATTAAGAAGGCAGAATGAAAATTCTTTATTCCTGTTTATCAAGGAGCTGGGGCGGAATGGAAATGATTACTCTTATTTTCATTCGCAAGCTGATTGAAAGAAAATTCCAGGTTGAACTACTTTGTGTTAAAGAATCCAGAATGCACATTGAAGCAAATAATCTTGGATTGATTATTCATCCTGTTAAAGCCTCTGGGTATTTTCACCCAGCCGCAATATTCAAGATAGCATCTCTGATTAAAAAAAATAATTATAAACTGGTACATACGCAGGCTTCCAAAGATCTTTGGCTTCTTGTTCCGGCATTAAAAATAGCTTCGTCAAAAATTCCATTGTTTTTAACAAAGCAGATGGGCTCGTTTATTGTTAAAAAAGATTTTCTGCACAGGCTTCTCTACCAGCGTGTAACAAAAGCCTTTGCAATAAGTACAGTAATTAAAAACAACCTTCTTGAAACAACTCCATTGAAGGCAAGCAAAATTGAATTGCTGTATAACGCCGTGGATGTTAAAAAGTTTGATCCTGCAACGGCTGATCGAAATAAAATTAGAAACGAGTTTGACATTGCTGAGGATGAAATTGTAATTGGAATGATTGCAAGATTTAGTCCGGGCAAAGGCCACGAAGAATTTTTGCAATCCGCAAAAACACTTTCATCAAAACATAAGGACTTAAAATTTATTGTGGTTGGTGAGGCAAGCCGCGGTGAAGATGAATATGCAAACCATATAAAATATTTGGCAGATAATCTGGGGATTACAAATATTATCTTTGCTGGATTCCGCAGCGATACACCGGATATTCTATCCGCTTTAGATATTTTTATTTTTCCTTCTCACGCAGAGGCTTTTGGCATTGCGCTTATTGAGGCGATGGCAATGGAGAGAGCATCCGTATGCGCTAATGCTGATGGCGTGCTTGATATTGCTGTCGATGGGCAGACTAATTTATTATTCCAGAATAAAAACGCAGAAGATCTTGCAAGTAAAACAGAACTGCTTATAAATGATGAGAGTAAAAGGCTGCAAATGGGTAAAGCAGCCAGAGAACGTGTTCTAAAAGTCTTTGATCTTGAAATTATAACCGATAAAACAATTGAACTTTATAATAAGTCTTTAAATAATAATTAGTGTTGTATGAAAATTTTATCTGATGACCAGTTAATATTAAACCTTGTTGAAGAAAACAATTATTCAGATGCTGCGGCGCGATTGTCTGAAATCCAGAAAGAGCAATGGCCAATGCTTAATGCGGGATTCAAATCACTGGAAACCGTTAAATCAAAATCTTTTCAGTTTGATGGATATAAAATAAAGGCACAGTTTAATGCGGGACGAATGACCTCAACATCCGCGAAGGTTGATCCTAAATCAATAAGAGAGAGAAAATGTTTTTTGTGTGTGGAAAATCTTCCTGTTGAGCAAAAAGGGATTTTATATAATGACCATTACATAATTCTTTGTAACCCATTTCCAATTTTTCCAACTCATTTTACTTTAACACATAGAGAACACACACCGCAAAGGATTCTTGATACTTTTTCTGATATGCTGGATTTAAGCAAAGATCTCTCTAACCATTATTCGGTTATTTATAATGGACCAAGATGTGGAGCTTCTGCACCGGACCACTTGCATTTTCAGGCGGGCAATAAATATTTTATGACGATTGATGATGAATTCCACCAGATAAAGAATGAGTATGGTAAAACGATTTATGAAAATGATGATTTATCTTTTTATGCAATTGATGACGGAATAAGAAAATTTGTTTCGATTGAAAGTTTAGACAAAGAATTAGTTGTAAATACTTTTAATAAGTTTTACAAAACTTATTCTGAATTGATGAATGAAGAACAGGAACCAATGATAAATCAAGTTTCTTTTTATGAAGAAGAATACGGCTGGCGTGTGATAATATTTTTAAGAGCAAAACACCGCCCCGCAGTTTTCTTTGCGGAAGATGAAAGTAAAATGCTGGTTAGTCCTGCGGCAATAGATTTAGGAGGAGTTTGTGTGTTTCCTAGAGAAGAAGATTTTAACCGCATTACAAAAGAAATGATTGCTGATATCTTTAATGAAGTTTTTGTGAGTGCAGAAAAATTAGACTCGCTTATTAGACAACTAAGCGTAGAGCAATAAAGTTTTTAAAATTTTCTGAGAGGTTTCCATGGGCTGTGACATCCTGCAAAATAACTTTATCTATAAATGATTGCCAACTACGTAATACTATTTTACTCGAAAAGATTGAACCTTTAATATTTAAATTATAATTTATAACTGCATTGATGTTAACATTATGCTATCCTACTCAAAAGACTGCATAATACCGCGTACCAGCGGGGACTGATTTTATGTAGGTGCTGGATCTTTTAATTAACTATTATAATTTATGCTTATCTACGGCGGCGGGTCAGGCGCAATTTGTTAGAAAAGGTTAATAATAATATGAGACAAAAAATAACCAGATATTCCATTTATCTTAAAATATGGTTGATCCTATTTCTATTAACAAGCCCTAATATTTATAGTCAGGATAATTCTTCTTCTTCAAATATTTCAAAAACAAGTCAATTAAATGATTTAACGTCTTCTTATCACCCTATACAGTTAGGTAATCTCTGGTATTATAAATATACATCCAATAGCTCTCAAGATACATTTTATACATTAATGAAAATTGAAAACGATACTTTAATAAATGGTAGAAGATATTCTATTTTAGATCACTATTTTCCTGGTGGATATAAAGAAACAAGATTTGCAAGGGTTGACACTGTCACCAATAATTATTATGAAGTTACGACGAGTTGGCCTTTTGAATACCTAGCAGATTCAACAACCTGCAATACTCCAGGCAATTATTCTTGGGGCATTCTCGATATATTTAATGCAAATATTCTGGGTATACAATATGTTGTTAGACGTATTAGTAATACCTTTCATTCATCCGCTTGGGGGTATTC
>CALLZX010000353.1 GCA_937858935.1 uncultured Ignavibacteriales bacterium
AGTCGGGAACCAAAACGGCATCGGAATATGAAAATAATTATTGGAAAGAAAATCCGCTTTCTTCAGCAACAGTAGAAGATGTTGCAAATCAGATTGATCACGTTAAAAATTTAGTTGGAATAGATTACGTTGGGCTTGGTTCTGATTTTAATGGTGTTGGCGGATTGCTTCCTGTTGGATTAGAAGATGTTTCAAAATACCCAAATCTTGTTTATGAACTTCTGGTTCGAGGTTATTCTTATGAAGAAATTAAAAAAGTACTTGGCGGAAATTTGCTAAGAGTTTGGAAACAGGTTGAAGAGGTTTCAAACCTGGGCAAGTAAAAAGATCTGTGTTGCGGTAAGATTCAAAGTCATCCTGAGCGTAGTCCAAGGATGACATCGAATCAATAAGTCGAGAAAGTTATACTTCGACTTCGCTCAGTGTGACAAGAATAATTATTTTCAATTCTACTATTCATTTCTGAACATCCGCGGTTCTGTTAGAATTATTAACTAGATACTCACTATAAATGGCAGAGCTCATTCTTCTTACTCTTGGATTTTCATCTTTTAAAGCAAGTTTCTGCAATTCATTCATACCTTTTTCACTATCCATTCTGTATAAAGCTAGTCCAATTAATACTCTTATATCGGATTCCTTTTCAACTTTTAGTTGTTCAATCAATGCGTCTTCAGTATCAATGAATCTATATTGACCGGCAAAGTAGATAGAACTTTCTCTAACACCTTCATTTTCAGATTTAATTCCCATCTCAAGATTTTGTAAAGCATATTTATGTTTTGATAAATCAGAAATTTTCTTGTTTTGCCCAAAAGAATCTGTAACCAGGAAAAAGAAAAGTATTACAACTAAAACAAAGTATAACTTTTCTGCTTTGTGAAATAATGTTGTTTTCATTTTGTACCTCTTGTAAATAAATAATAAATATATCTAAGCTTCTGGTACAAACGTACTTCAATGAATTGTCAGCGGTGTCATCTCAAAGTAAAGAGATGTAAAGAAATGTCATGATAGTTTAGAATGTAGAATTGAGAATGAACGAATAATTAATTACTTCAATTGAGAATTGAACACTTAGCATTGAACATTTTTATCAATAACAAATCGTAGCCGATTCCCTGTTCAGCCAAAACTAACTCTGGCAAATCAATTATGGTTAGTTATGATTTCAATCGCTTTCTCCAACAACTCATCTTTTCCTTTTGCTATTCCATTTATAGTTGGTTTCTTTTCTATATCGGGAATAATCCCCACTCGTTGTGTTTCAGTTCCATCTGGATAATACACACCTATACCTGATATCATTGTTCGGATATTTCCCGGTACCATAATATTTGAAACATTTCCATCTGCACCGGCAGTGGTACTTCCTAACACTATTGCATTCGGAGCTACACGAAATGCCATTGTATGATATTCAGCTGAACTCTGAGTTAATTCATTTATAATTATTACAATTTTATTTTTATAATAATCCATTCTGTTTTCCCCGACTAATAGTGGTTGAGTAAATGTAAACTCGCCGGGATTGACAATACTGCCAACTGAGAACTTTACAAATTCTGTAGGTTTGGGCATCAGATATTTTCCTAAACTGAAGACTATAAAATCAGATGGATAGCATCTGAAATCAA
>CALLZX010000354.1 GCA_937858935.1 uncultured Ignavibacteriales bacterium
CAGCCAATAGCACTTGCTATGGATTTTATGGCAATTGCACTTTCTGAATATGCAAGTGTTTCTGAAAGAAGAACTGAAAGAATGTTAAATGGTTCGTTAAGCAGTTTGCCAAGATTTCTTGCTAAGAATGGCGGATTAAACTCAGGTCTGATGATCGCTCAATACACTGCGGCTTCACTTGTATCAGAAAATAAAGTTCTTGCTCATCCTGCAAGTGTGGATTCAATTCCAACTTCTGCAAACCAGGAAGATCATAATTCAATGGGATCAATCGCTGCAAGAAAATGTTTTCAGATATTAAAAAATATTCAATCTGTTTTGGCGATTGAAATACTTACAGCCTGCCAGGGATTGGAATTTCATAAGCCGATGAAATATGGAATAGGCACAGAAGCTGTTTATAAAGTTGTAAGAAATTCTGTTGCACCACTTTTAACAGATAGAATTATTTATAAGGATATCGAGGCGGTAAAAAAACTAATTATCAATAATCAAATATTAAATTCAGTTAAGAAATCTGTAACGCTTGATTAAATAGAGGAAAATCTTTTATGAAAACATTTCTATTAACTTTTGAACACGGTCCCAATTATCATGCTGATAAAAGTTTTCATGATCAACTAAATTCTGAAAATCACACCCGGTTTGCTGATAAACTTTTTTTACAGCATAAAGTAACGATGTGCGGCGCATTAAAAGATGAATCAAAAGTTATTGTTGTTGCAAATGGAAAAAACGAAAGTTCAATAAGAAATTTATTTAAAGACGATCCCTTTATAAAAAACGGGGTCTTAATTCTCAATCACGTTGATGAATGGGAACTTCATCTCAATCCTGAACTTGTAGAAGAATAAGATTTTTTTTATAAAATTATAATTTGGATGATTTCATGTCAGTCTGAGCCTGTCGAAGACTAACCAAATAGTCGCACTTCGACAGGCTCAGTGTGACAAAAAAATATCTTCAATGTGAATCCTGAACTTCAACTAATCTTTCTTAAATTTGAACATTAAAATTTTCATCACTCGGAGGAATAATGTCAATCATACTTGATGGATCAAATCTAACAGTAGAAAAATTAGTTAAAATTGCCCGCCATAAAGAAAAAGTAGAAATCAGTAATGAAGCTCTTCAAAGAATAAAAAACTGCCGTGCAATGCTTGAAGAAAAAATACAAGCGCACGAAATTATGTACGGAGTTAACACTGGCATCGGTGAGTTTTCTGAAGTTGTTTTAAATGATGAACAAGTAAAAGATTTTCAAAAATATCTTATCTATAATCACTCAGCCGGAATCGGTGACCCAATGCCGATTGAACATGTTCGTGGTGCAATTGCAGGAAGAATAAATGTTCACGCTCACGGAAACTCTGGCTGCAGACCAGAAATTACTTTAACACT
>CALLZX010000355.1 GCA_937858935.1 uncultured Ignavibacteriales bacterium
TATTAATTACCGGCGTTGGTGGATTTATTTTATCATTTGTTTTTTCTATCTCATCTTTGGAAACAGTTAAGTTTACATTTAATGCAACCGTTGTTACTGCAATACTCTATACAGCAATATTTGCTTCAATAATTGCAACTGTGATACAATTAAAGTTTCAGAAATTTGTCTCTCCAACAAAAGCGGGAATTATATTTTCAATTGAACCAATATTTGCAGCAGTATTCGCTTACTTTTTACTCAGTGAAAAAATTTCTAATTTTGGCTTAGTTGGATGTGTGCTTATTTTTATCGGGTTAATTGTTTCAGAACTATTTTCTGTAAAAGATGAGTGATATAAAAAGAGCAAAAATAATTGTTTCCGGTTTAGTTCAGGGTGTTGGGTACAGATATTTTGTGATGAGACATGCAGATAATCTAAATCTAAAAGGTTACACACAAAATCTTTTTACCGGTGAAGTATTAACTGAGGTAGAAGGCGATTTTGGTTTGATAAATGATCTGATCAAACAATTAAAAATAGGACCTATGAAATCACACGTAACAAATTGTTCAGTTGAATGGTCTGAACCAAAAAATGAATTTAAAAGATTTGAGGTTAGATATTGAAATTGAATTTTAGAACTGGCTTTGGTTTTGATGTTCACGCCTTTGCAGAGGGAAGAAAATTAATCATCGGCGGAGTTGAGATTCCTTTTGATAAAGGATTGGAAGGCCATTCAGATGCAGACGTCCTGTTGCATGCAATTTGTGATGCGATGCTTGGTGCATTAGCACTTGGTGATATTGGAATACATTTTCCTAACACAGATGAGCGTTGGAAAGATGCTGATAGTGCACTTCTATTAAAACACGTAAATGAACTTATTAATTCTAAAGGATACGAATTAGGAAATCTTGATTGTGTTCTTGCGATGGAAACACCAAAAATATCACCTTATGTTGAGCAAATCAGAAATCGTATATCCGAAATGCTTAATGCCGATATAGAACAAATATCTATAAAAGCTACCACAACAGAAAAGTTAGGATTTGTTGGGAGAACAGAAGGAGTTGTTGCTTTTGCTGCAGTTTTACTTACCAAGAAAGAACTGAATGTTTGAAACAATACTGACGCAATTTTCAGACTTAACTCCATTCTGGATTTATCTAACGATTTTTTTCTTTGCATACATTGAAAATCTTTTTCCACCATCACCAAGTGATATTGTTGTTGTAATTGCCGGTTCACTTGTAGCAACTGGATCGCTTAATTTAATCCCAACTTTTCTTTTTGCAACATCAGGAAGTTTGTTAGGATTTCTTACCGCATTTATTATCGGCTGGCAGTTTGATAAAAAACTGGTTCACTCTGGAAGATTAAAATTTCTAAATGTTCAATCTTTTGAAAAAGTTGAAAATTCATTCCGCAAATACGGTTATTATTTAATTGTAGCAAACAGATTCTTACCAGGCACTCGTGCAGTAATTTCGTTTTTTGCCGGAATGAGCAGATTAAATGTTAATAAAACAACAATTCTAAGTTTAGTTAGTTCGGCTATCTGGAATGCATTCCTAATTTATCTTGGAATATCGTTTGGAAACAATGTTGATGTTATAGACGGCTACTTAAAAACTTACAGCAATATAATTTTAATTATTACAGGAATTGTAATTCTGTTTTTTGTTGTAAAGTACTTCATCACCAAAAGAAAAACTAAACTTTGAAATTTTTATTCTCCAAACAAGAATTTACACCTGATGAAAAAAGAGAAAGGAGAAATGATAGACTTCTTTTAATTTTATCCGGAATTCTTTTTGGAATTTCGTTTGTCCCATTTCCATTTCCTTTCACGCTTTTACTTTTTATAGCTTTTGTCCCTTATTTTTTTGTTGTCTTTAAAAAACAAACGCTGTTAAAAGTAAACTTAGCATCTTATTTAACTTTTTTTGTGATGAGTTTGGTTACAGTTTTCTGGGTTGGAAGCTGGCAAAGTGCTGCCGATCCTTTTTTAATGATAAGCGGAGTTGTTTTAGTTTTATTTCTCCCCTGTGTAATGTTGATAAATTCCACTTTGTATTTTTTATCAAGAAAAGTTTTTAAAAAAGATTTATCACTTTATTTCTTTCCGTTCTTTTGGGTAACTGGAGAATACATTCTCACCCTTACAGATCTCAAATTTCCATGGTTAACTATTGGGCATGGGCTGTCAAAATTTACCTCATTCATCCAGATTGCTGATATAGTTGGTGCATTTGGTTTATCATTTATTGTTTTATGGATAAATATTTTTATCTATAAAGGAATAAAATCATTTAAAGAAAATTCAAAATCTGGTTTGATTCAATTTTCAATCGCTGCATGCATTTTCATTTTAGTTATCATTTATGGATTTATAAAAGTTTCTACATCAAATGAAGATGAAAAGAAAATTAAAGTTGGAATTATCCAGCCAAATCTTGATCCGTGGAATAAGTGGGAGCTTGGCAGCTTAGATCAGATACTTGAAAATTATTTTGAGCTTTCACAAAAATGTGTTGATGAAGGTGCCAAGATAATTCTTTGGCCTGAGACCGCTCTGCCTGTTTATCTTTTATCTGGAACATATCAAAGTGAAGTTGACTCAATTTATTCTTTCTTGAAAAAAAATAACGTTTCATTATTAACTGGTATGCCTGATTTTATTATCTACGAAAAAGATGCTCCGCTAAATGCAAAGTATAGTGAAGTTGGTAAATATTATTATGCAACTTTCAATTCGATATTATTATTAAACCCAAACACATACGAAGTTCAGCGATATGGTAAAATGCATTTGGTACCGCTTGGTGAGCATACTCCATTTGTTGATCAACTTCCATTTCTTGGTGATTTATTAAAATGGGGAGTTGGAATTAGCGGCTGGAATGTTGGACAGGATACAACAGTTTTTAAATTTGTAAGCAATAAAGACACGATTAAAGTTGGCGGATTGGTTTGTTATGAATCAGTGTTTCCAACTTTTCCAAATTATTTTGTTGATCGTGGTTCACAGTTTTTAGCAGTTCTAACAAACGATAGCTGGTACGGAAAATTAAGCGGACCATATCAGCATAAAGAATTTGCAAACTTGCGTGCAGTTGAAAACAGAAGAACAGTTGTACGTTGTGCAAACGGCGGAGTAAGTTGTTTGATCAATAAGTTTGGCGTTACAGAAGTTGAAACTGAAATGTTTACAAAAACGCATTTAGTTGTTGATGTTCCTTTAGACAATGAAAAAACATTTTACACAAAAAATCCATTGATAATTCCAGTCTTATCTTCAGCTTTTGGGTTATGGATTTTTGGAATTAATATTTTATTGTGGATGAAGAAAAAGTTTAAATTGTAATTTACCATTGTCACACAGATCCTCTCATCCCGAGCGAAGTCGAGGGACGAAGTGTGACATAACCTTATGTAAAAAGTCATCCTTCGTCTTCGCTCAGGATGACAAGAAACAAAGAGAGTATGATAGACCTAAGAAGTGATACAGTTACTCGTCCCTCTGAAGCAATGCGCAAAGCAATGTACATTGCTGAAGTTGGCGACGATGTTTTTAAAGAAGATCCAACCGTAAATAAACTTGAGCAGTATGCTGCTGAACTTTTGGGTAAAGAAGCTGCACTTTATGTCTCGAGTGGTGTAATGGGTAACCAGATTTGTTTAAATGTTTTAACAAATCCAGGTGATGAAGTAATTTGCGATCGGGATGCACACATTTTTAATTATGAATCAGGCTCACCTGCAGCATTAAGCGGAATACAATTATTTCCTATGGAAGGGAATTATGGGGTGATTACTCCAGAACAAGTTGAACCAATAATTCGACCAACCTCTGCTTATTATATGCCGCACACAAAAGTTATTGAAGTAGAGAACACTCATAATCGTGGTGGCGGAACAATCTGGCCGATTGAAAATATTATTGCCTTAAAGAAATTGGCAAAAAAATATAATCTCTTTTATCATCTTGATGGTGCGAGAATTTGGAATGCTTCGGTTGCAACTGGAATTTCTGTAAGCGAATATGCATCACACTTTGACTCTATTTCTTGTTGTTTATCAAAAGGGCTTGGTGCTCCTGTCGGTTCATTAATTGCAGGAACAAAAGATTTTATTAAAGAAGCTTTTCGTGTTCGCAAAGCGTGGGGCGGTGGAATGAGACAAGTTGGAATTCTTGCTGCTGCTGGTTTGTATGCACTTCAGAATAATATTGAAAGATTAAAAGAAGATCACGATAAAGCTAAATATCTTGCAGAAAGAATTAATGCTAATCAAAATCTTGAAATTGATATGAAAGCAGTTCAAACAAATATTTTATTGTTTCATCCCAAAAACATTTCTGTTGATGAAGGATTGAAACGATGCAAAGAAAAAGGGTTACTTGTTTCAGTTGGTAAAATTGATTTGATTCGTGCAATTACTCATTTGGATGTTTCATTTGATGAAGTAAAAAAAGCTGCGGATATAATTGATGAGGTTTTTAATTAAATCAATTGTCGGATTGTTTCAC
>CALLZX010000356.1 GCA_937858935.1 uncultured Ignavibacteriales bacterium
GGCATTTAACAAGAATTGATAAACATGGAATTGAAAATCTAAAGTTTGGTAATGTAGCTGTTTCACTTGTCTCTGAGAAAAGAGAAAAAGTAACTTCACCAATTGTAATAAACATTAAGTGCGATAATGATTTTGAATTGAGTGTTGAACACGGAAACAACAATTATAAAAGTTTTAAAATCACAAAAGGTGAGCACACAATAAATATTGAGTAAATATTTATACAGATAATTATTGAAAAACACTATTTAAAAGGATAACTGCGATGAAATCAAAACTATTTATTGTATTATCAATAATAGTAATAGTCTTATTATCACTAAACTTTAAAGACAGTGGTGAAAGAATAAAAATGAAATCTGCTTATTTAAATAAATCATTATCAATTGAAAAACGGGTTGAAGATTTATTAAAACGAATGACACTTGAAGAAAAAATTGAAATGATCGGGGGAACTGGATTTGAAACAAAAGCAATTGAACGACTTGGAATACCGCCATTAAACATGGCTGATGGTCCACTTGGAGTTCGCTGGGATAATTCAACTGCATTGCCTTCAGGAATTTTACTCGGCGCTACCTGGAATCCAGATATCGTAACAGAATTTGGAAAAGTGCTTGCAATAGAAACAAGAGCAAAAGGAAGACATGTAATTCTTGCTCCTTGCGTAAACATTGCTCGCATTCCAATGGGCGGTAGAAATTTTGAAAGTTTTGGTGAAGATCCATTTTTAACATCACGAATTACTGTTAATTATATAAAAGGTGTTCAGAATGAAAATGTTGTTGCAACCGTAAAACATTTTGCAGCAAACAACCAGGAACATCAACGTGATTTTGTAAACACGATTGTTGATGAACGTACTTTAAATGAAATATACTTCCCTGCTTTCAAATCTGCAGTTGAAGAAGCAAATGTTCTGGCCGTTATGTGCGCTTATAATAAACTTAACGGACCTTATTGCAGCGAAAATGATTATCTGTTAAATGATGTTTTAAAGAACAAATGGAAATTCAATGGTTTGGTAATGTCTGATTGGGGCGCAGTTCATACTTCAATTCCTGTTTTTAACAGTGGTATGGATCTGGAAATGCCAACCGGTTATTATATGAACAAAGAAACATTGCTTGATAAAATCAAAAATGGTGAGTTGAGTGAATCTAAACTCGATGATAAAGTTAGAAGAATTTTAAGAGTTATGTTTACGATTGGTTTATTTGATGATTACAAGTTTGATCCAAAAAAAGTTAATACAGAAGAACATAAGCAAGTTTCTTTAAATATTGCCAAAGATGGAATTGTATTACTTAAAAATGATAATTCTTTACTTCCGTTAGATTTAAATAAAATAAAATCAATCGCTGTCGTTGGACCAAATAGCAAAGTTGCAGTTACTGGCGGCGGTGGAAGTTCGATGGTTGTACCATTTAATTCTGTTAGTCCGCTTGAAGCACTTCAAAATAAAATTGGAAATAAAGTTAAAATAAATTTTGCACAAGGAATGATAATCGATGGTGAAACAAATGCTATTGAATCAAAATATTTATTTTCAGATAAAGATGAAAAAGTAAATGGTTTAACTGCCGAATATTTCACCAATATGAATCTTGAAGGCGAACCAGCAAAAGTAATTGTAGATAATCAAATAAATTTTATGTGGAATGACAAAGGTCCGTTTGAAGATTTTCAGAAAGATAATTTTTCAGTAAGATGGACAGGTTTTATTAAAGCTGA
>CALLZX010000357.1 GCA_937858935.1 uncultured Ignavibacteriales bacterium
GTTCTAACTCTTCATCTTTGTAATCTTTTGCAGATTTAATTTTATTCAAATCAGCAGAAACATGATAAGTTTTCTTTTCCTGTTCATAAAGTGCTGTGCAATAATCAAGAATTTCTCTGAAGAAGTTCGGTTCTTTTATAGCCATAACTTTTAACGCTTCAAGATAACTCGTTCCCGCTGTTTTGATATGTGTAAAAGCACCTTTAATACTTCCAATAACTTTGTAAACACTAAACTTATCGCTGCCGGAATGTAAACTAATTTTATAGTTACCAAAATACTTTGTGATAGCAAGATGTTTTAGATACTCTTGCTTAAACAAATCTAAATCACCTTTGTAGTCAATTCCCTTTTCAAAATCGCCGATAAATCTTGGTGCAAGGCTAATAAACTTTACTCCTAATCGGTTCAGTTCTTTTACAAAGAAGAAATGTTCAAATGGAGTTGTAACAGATTCGGTTTCATCTACAGATATTTCAACTTCAGAATTGTAATCAGGATATTTTGTAACTAGGTGATCATATAATTTTTTTATATGTGCGATTGCATTACCATATTTTACAAGCGCTCTTTTAAGACTGATTAAATCAGATTTGATTATTAATGTTTCTGAAAGCGTAAATTCTTTAGCTAAATATTCAGTGCTTAAATCATTGATATTGGATTGTAACCCTTTCCAATTAAAGTTATTAATACTTTTATCAAGTTCAGCCTCACTAATATGATCAGCTTCATTAACAACAAATTCGCTCGGATCGAATGTAAACATTGTAAAACCATTCTCAACCATTAAATCAATATCATCAATGGTCTTTAAATGATCGGCATCAGCACCAAAGCCTTTTTCATATCCTTCCTGAAATACTGCCCATACTGCAGCATCCATAACTTCATCTGGAGTGCGATTAGTTCTTGTTAGCTCTCTTATAGATTGTTGAGCAAGGATTGGTTTGAAATCAGATTTTAATACTGTTCTAAGATGAGCAGGATTTGCTAGGCCTAATCTATCACCAAATCCAAATGAGTTTTCTAATCCAATCACTACTGCATTTGTAAATGGAAAAATATTTTGTAACGCTTTTCTATTGTAAGTATTAAGTGAACATTTTTTTATAAAATAATTGTTCTGTTCTGCAGGAACAAAAACAAATCCTTCAAACTGTGAGCAAATTTTACTTGAAGTTTTTTCACAATAAAGGAATAAATATTTTTTCTTATTCTCTCTTGCAATAAATAAAATTACATTCTCAATTTCCCTAACTGATTTAGGGTAAACCTCAATTTCTTCTTTGCCAAATAAATATTTTTTTTGAGGGATATTATGTCTTGATCCATACGAAAGTATTTGCTCTTTGAATTTTAACTTATCCATTTATGTAATTTCCATTAAAGTTTGTATGCTTTTTTAACTAAATTATAAGTAAGATCTTTAGCAATGATCATTGCTTCATTTAAATTGATGACATGCTTTGCAACTAATTCCCCCAGATAATTTGAATCTACTCTTCTTGCTAAATCGTGTCGTGCAGGAATTGAAAGAAATGCTCTTGTGTCATCATTAAATCCAACTGTGTTATAAAATCCTGCTGTCTCAGTAACCATTCTTCTAAACCTCATCATTCCTTCAAGACTATCATGGAACCACCACGCTGGACCAAGTTTCATTGCTGGATAATGGCCCGCCAACGGTGCTAACTCTCTTGCGTAACTCGTTTCATCAAGTGTAAAAACTATTACGGTAAGATTTTCATTATTGCCATATTTATTTAAAAGTTCTTTTAGATTGAAGGTGTATTCAGTCTGCATCGGAATATCACAGCCTTTGTCCAAACCAAATTTGTTAAAAATTAATTCGTTGTGATTACGATACGAGCCTGGATGAATTTGCATTGTTAATCCATCTTCAATACTCATTCGAGCCATTTCCATAAGCATATTTGCAGTAAACAATTTTGCATCATTTTCTTCAAGCTTATTGTTTAGTGCACGGTTAAATATTTCTTCAGCTTCTTTTAATGACAATTGATGAGTGTAAGGAGAAAATACTCCGTGATCAGTAGATGTAGCACCAACTTCTTTAAAATATCTTCTGCGATCCTCTAATGCCTGAATAAGTTTTTTGTAATTGGTTATTTCATATCCAACCGATTTTTCTAATGCTGATAAATTTTGTTTCCAGTTTCTTGCTGATAAATCAGTAACAGCATCTGGTCTAAAACATGGAATGACTCTTTTATTCCAGTCGGTTGCCTTTATATCCTTATGTTGATTTAATGAATCACTTGCGGCATCTGTTGTGGAGAGAACTTCAATATTAAATTTTTCAAAAAGATTTCTAGGTAGAAATTCCGGAGTGTTTAGCTTATCCTGAAGTTTATCATAAATTGTTTGAGCATTCTTACCGTTTGGTTTTTCTTCAATGTCAAAGATTTTATTAAACTCGTAAGCAAGCCAATTTCCCGAAGGTGTTCCAACAAATAAATGATAATTATTAGCAAATAATTGCCAGATTTTTCTCGGATCAGTTTCTACTTTTGTTCCATCAATAGTTGGAATCCCAAGTTGTTCCAGTTTAATTCCCTGCGAGTACAACATTCTATAAATGTAATGATCGGGAATTAGAAACAATTGTGTGGGATTTGGAAACGGCTTGTTATCAACAAATATCTGTGGATCAACATGCCCGTGCGGACTAACAATAGGAAGATCTTTTACCGATTCATAAATCTGGCGAGCAAATTTTCGAACAGTAGAATCAGGATTAAAATATCTATCCTCATTTAAATCATACTTTTCCATTTTACTTTTTCTCTATTTGCTTTCAACAATAACGGGGTTATTTAGAGTAATTAATGTTTCATCCAAATACTTTTTAAACTCATTAATATTTTTTATACCATTTTCTTCTTGTTCCCATGCAGCCGCAAAATAATAGGTTACATTTCCATTGTTTGGTTTTAACTTTACAATGTAACTAAGTGCATCTTCACTTAACTCCAATAAATTTTCTGATTTATAGAATACTACAATTCCAAGTTTATCATTTTCATTTACCAAAGTTTGCTTACCATAAAGTGCTAAATAATTCCAGCCGGTTTTGAAATTACTTTTCATCAACTCTGTACCTTCATACTTTGCTAAACCAGTTACAATGTTTTCAGCTCCTTTAGAGATTTGCAGCTCACATTTTGTTAATCGGCTTCCTGCAGAAATAGAAAAGCTGGAGTTCAAATCGTATTTATTATCACCAACCTGCCAGCCATAATATTTTGTATTTACTTTTGCTTCAATTGGTCCAGTATAAGGGATTGAACAAATAACACTATCCGTTTTTGAAACCATATTTACTTTATCGTTTGCCCACATACCAATTGAACCAATGCCAAGTGAACTGCCCACTTTAAATATATCCATTCCCCAATCCTGCATCGAATGGTAAGAATCATCTTTCGCAACCGTATCGTGAGTTCCAACCTGATCAAGAATCAACTTATCATATTTTTTTCCAAAAATATCAGTTGCATTTCTCCAGTCAAGATAAAATCTGTAACCGACTAATTCTGATTCCCAGCCCGGACCTTCATATTTAAATAATGCATCGTGATCAGTATGAATTGCAGGTACTTTGTAATTATTAACTTTCTCAAACTTATTTCCTCTAAACCTCTTATCGAAATAATCGTTGTTTGTTTTGGCAGAAAGTTCTGCATAAGTGCGAGATTTAAACTCTTTTATCTTGTTTGTATTTGAAGCGACAACTTGTAATGTTTTAGTTTCATTATTTTTAAGATCAATTACAAACTTTAAAACTGATTTGTTGTTTTCAATGACTAATTGAAATGGAATATCATTTCCTTCGTAAAGTAAATCAAAGGTTTTTAGATTTGTGTTAATCTCTGTTACAATCATTGCATCTTTAATGTCAAAATCCAATGGATTTTTTATCGTAATGTTTGTAACAACTTCTTTGCTGCAGGATGTAATGGCTATAGCAAGCAGAAGCGAAATAATTATTAATAATTTCTTATTCATTTTAATAAAGATTTTGTTTGGTTGAATTATTCTTTTAGATATTTGGCAAGTTCTGGTATTTTCATTTTAATCTCATCAGCAGCAAAATCGCATATCCTGAATGCACCTGTCGGTGATAAATGTGTATCATCCGTCTTGCCATTCGGTAATAAACTATATTCATCAGCATCTATATGCAAATAAAATTTCTTTGAGCGTTCTGCTCCCAACTTAATTATATATTCTTCAGATTTTTTATGCAGATCAAGTAAAATCACATTCATCTTTTCCGAAAGTTCTCTAACTACTTTTGGATAATCTCCATGCACATCATAAAACTTTCCCTGCTCATCAAATCTTCTTCTAACAATTGGAGTTGCTAAAATTGGAATTCCACCCTTTTCATGAGTTTCATTTATAAATTTTTCAAGATTCCATTTATAATCAGTGTTAGCATCCGCAAATCTTTTTAGATCATCTTTCTTAGCATCATTGTGTCCAAATTCTATAATAACATAATCACCAGGTTTAATTTTGTTAACAACTGAATCCCATCTTCCTTCATCAATAAAACTTTTAGTGCTTCTGCCGTTAACAGCATGATTTTCTATTTTGACACCTTCTTTGAAATAGAGAGGAAATATTTGTCCCCAACCTTTTTCAGGATTACCATCATTGAAAGGTTTATCTGACATTGTGGAATTGCCAACCATAAAGATTGTTATAACATTTTTATCAACACTCTGTGTGTGTACTAATATCTGATTACAAAACAGAAGGATGAAAAGTAAACAAGCAAAATATTTCATTGTTTGTAATTGAATTTTGTTCAAATGAATATAGTTTGAAGAAAAATTTTACGAATTAATAATTAACTTGAGATAATTCCGAATCAATATGCTCTAAAACTTTAGTTGGATTCCAAAGTCCATTAAAAATCCAGTCTTCCGTAATTTCTTCTTTAGTTGGATGTTCTTTAGATTTATCAAGGTTATCACTTAACCAACTATAATCTTTGCCATCAACTTCACAGTTGGAAAAATAAACTCTGTCTTCACCCCACTGCAAAGTTCTTGTTGGATTTGATAGTGCGAAGAATATTTGTTTATCTGCCATATTAGATGAGAAAGTACAATCGATTAAATAAAACTGAGCATCACGATGAAATCTTCCTAAAGGAAAATTCTCAACTCCATCAAATCGTGAATTTTTAATTACGAATTTATGATCTTCATTTTTACTTCCATCATGCCAGATTGATGCTGTTAAATTGTGTCCATAAAATTTACTGTTTTCAATCAAGCAATAACCACGAGGACAAACATAATCTACCCATCCTTCAAAATAACAATTACGATGATAGTACATTCCATCATCTGTATTCCATAGTGAGACTGTATCACCACCATCAGAAATCACAGAACAATCATCAAGTATAATTCTGGTTACACCTTCAAATCCTCTAATTGCAAATGCATGATCATGATCTCCATAAAGTCGTCCATAATTATTTATAATCGTAAATGATTTGAATACAATATCTGTAACATTTTTTTTAATGTTTACCACACCTGAACCGTAATCGTCATCATTATTATTTTTTCTCCAGTTTTTTCTTAACTCAGCAAATTCAATAATTGTACTTTCTCTGCTTTCACCACAGATAATTAAATTGCTTTGTTCAATAAAAATTTTCTCATTATAAATTCCTTCCTTAATAAACACCGTAAAATAATTTTGGTGATTTTGCGGAATAGAATTTAGTGCCTCTTGTATTGTTGCAAAATCACCTGTTCCATCTTTAGCAACAACTAAAAAATTATTATCATCCGTTTTTTGTGAAAAAGACAAAACTGATAAGCAAATACTGATTAAAATGATTACTAATTTTTTCAATTTGAAATGATTAGCGTTTAAAGAATAAGATTTTGATTTAAGCTACGATAGCAGAATCTACAAGGTTTCTTCCATTAAAAAGTAATCGTGTTGGTAATTCAATTTGTTTGGAAAAATCCTTTTCAGGA
>CALLZX010000358.1 GCA_937858935.1 uncultured Ignavibacteriales bacterium
TTACTTCGGTTAGATCCTGAATAAATAATGTTGATATAACCTGAAAAATTATTGAGATGATAATAATAAAAGGACCTGTACCTCTTATATCAGTAACCAACTCCAAAATAAAGTAAGCAAAACTTATCGAGCACGCCAGCACAGTAAAGATTTCAAAAACATTTGTAATCGGCGGATGATTAAACTCAATAGTTCTTAATAAAAGATAGAGAAAATGAAATATTAGAGTTAAGAAAAGAAAAAGTCGCTTAGAATTTTCAAATTTTTTACCACCTTGCTGAAAATCATAAAAGTAAATAGCAAAAGTTGCTATATAAAAAAACGGAAGTAATATATTTAATGTGTGTATTGTTGGAAGCATATTTAACTATTCATCTAATTATTTGACTTATGAGTTCAAAAATATAAAATCAAGTATCAATTACAAATGACTAATTGGTCTATTTATCGTTACCCAGAATAATTGGTAACCCATCTTTTCCTGAACCAATAACAATAACCTTAGAATTTTGTGAATTTGCCAACTTTTCTGTCGCCTCAATTCCCTTCCATCTAAGCAACTGATCACTGATTCCCTGACTTACAATTGTCTGAAAATCTGAAATTCCCTTGGCTTCGATTCGCTTTCTCTCAGCTTCCTGTCTTTCTCTTGCCAAAATAAATTCCATTCTCTGACTTTCCTGCTCGGATTTTAATTTTTCTTCAATCGCATTTTTTAATCCAACCGGAAGTGTAATCTGTCTTAATGGAGTTGAAAGAACAATTGCTTCTTTCATTTCGGGAACGGCAGAAAGTTTAGACTTTATTTCGTTTTCAAGTTTCTCACGCTCTGCAGTGTATAGTGCTTTTGCCTCATACTTTGTAGTTACACCTCGAACAACTGATCTGAAATTTGGTGTTACAATTTTCTGAAGATATTCTTCATAATCTCCAGCCGTTTTATAAATCTCATTTACTTTATCCATACTTAAACGAAAAATTAAACTTAACTCCAGTTCAATACTCAATCCTTCTTTCGAAGGTACATTCATAGTTTCTTTTAACTCCTGCTTACGCGTATCAAACTTAACTATGTTTGCTATTGGGTTTACAAAGTTTACACCCGGCTTAAGAGTGTTATCGCTTACATTTCCAAACATATCAATCACTCCTGCAAATCCTGCTGGAATAACAGTAAACATCTGAGCAAAAGCTAAAACAAGGGCAACAACCATTCCTAAAAAAGAAAAAGTAGCCTGAGCTTTTATGTTATATTTCTTTGCGTTTTTATAGATAAAAAAAGCTGCAACAGCTGCGATAAGTGCTATGATAAAAAGCATTTCATTTCTCCTTAAGATTAGATATTCGTGTAATAAAATATACCATTAGAGGGTATGAATTGAAAGATGTGGAAAACATAATTATTAATAGTTCCACTTAAAAGCGTTCTAATTAATAATAGTCTTAATCAGTTTTAACTTTTGTGGTTTTGATTTGGAAATCTTAATTGCGCTGGCAATTCTTTTCTTTGCATTATCAATTCCGGATTTAGAATCTGAAAACAACTCAGCCAATACAACACCTTTATTAATTGTATCACCAATTTTATAATTATAAATTATTCCAGCTTTGGGATCAATTTTATCATCCTTGGTTTTTCTTCCAGCGCCAAGATCAATTGCTGCCATTCCAATTTCGTAAGTATTTACCTCAGATAAATGACCAGCGGAGTTTGCTTTTATAACTTCTCTAAATTTTGATTTGGGATATTTTTCTGTGTGTAATATAAAATCTGTTTTGCCGTTTTGTGCTTTTACGATCTCAACAAATTTATCAAATGCTTTTCCTGATTTTAAAATTCTTATTGCGTTTTCAATTCCTTCATCAAGTGTTTTTGCTTTTTTACCAAGATAAATCATAGAACCGGCAAGAATTAATGATAACTCGGTCAAATCATTTTTCTTTCCATCACGTAAAACCTGGATTGATTCATAAACTTCTAACCAGTTGCCAACATAATTACCAAGCGGCTGATTCATATCAGTAACAAACCCAATAACTTTTTTATCAAATGCTTTTGCTGTTTGTATAAGAGAATCTGCAAGCGCAATTGCTTCTTCTGGTTTTTGCATAAATGCACCGTTGCCTGTTTTAACATCAAGCACAAGCCCATCAATTCCTTCAGCAAGTTTTTTGCTCATTATGCTTCCAGTTATAAGCGGAATCGATTCAACTGTTGCAGTTACATCACGTAAAGCATAAATAAGTTTATCGGCAGGAGCAATTTCTTTTGTCTGTCCAATCAAAACAGCGCCTACTTTTTTAAGAACGTTTTTATATTCAGATAAAGTAAGATCAGTTCTAAAGCCTGGAATCGCTTCAAGCTTATCAAGCGTTCCACCGGAATGTCCTAATCCTCGTCCAGAAATCATTGGCACGTTAACCCCAGCCGCAGCAACTATAGGTGCTAATATTAAAGATGTTTTATCACCAACTCCCCCTGTTGAATGTTTGTCTATTTTTATTCCGGGAATAGAGTTAAGATTTAAAACTTTTCCGCTATACAACATTACTTCTGTTAAAGCAGAAGTTTCTTCTTTGTTCATTCCGTTAAAGTAAACTGCCATTAAGAATGCAGAAAACTGGTAATCGGGAATTTTATTTTTTGTGTAGTTATTAATCAGGAATAAAATTTCTTCTTTAGAGAGACTCTCTTTGTTTCTTTTTTTACGGATAAGTTCTACTGTGTTCATA
>CALLZX010000359.1 GCA_937858935.1 uncultured Ignavibacteriales bacterium
TTGATGATCCATTTGTCTGAAAGTGAATTGAAACTTCACTCAATCCATCATTATCAAATGCTGATGCGAATACATAAATTGAATCAGTAGGACCCGGATTTTTGGGTTCGTATTCAATTTTATATGCAATTGGTTTTGCGCTAAGGTATGACAATAATCCCGGAAGTTGTGAGTTTTTTAGATTAACAAATTCTTTTATGCCATACTTTACATGTTGATTTGAATATCCTGATTCATTGTAGGAATTAAAAAAATCATTCGTATCAAAACCATAATCAAGTGTACGGAAGGAATCACTTAAAGCAGATTGTGCAATCATTGATCTTAAGCTATTAATTTTATTTTCCCAATTTGAAAGTTGATATACATTTGTTCTATAAAATTCCAGGAAGTGTGTATAAAGATTTCTATACTGAGATATTTGCATTAATCTTTCTGCTAGCGGGCGATATCCGCCTGAAACTTTTGGGTAGTTGTAAGGATTCGCATTTGTCCAGTTAATATTAAACCAATCTATTCCGTAGGTATTGTCGTAATCATAAGGAATCAAATGAAAAATATCTTTGGTCGGTTCATGGTATAAATAGTAATTATTCATCAGCGACCAATAATCATCCCATTCACCGACAAGAATGTTCATTGCAAAATATTTTAATACTTCCGGAACTTCGATTACAGATTCAAGCGAATCCGCAAGTGAACCAGAAGGAGTATTGTTAAGAATTGTAATAAATCTAACAAGCTTAGAAAAATCTCCAATCGATTCATTAGTACTAAGCTCGTATGCCGGTCTGCCATTGTTATTAAGATTCTTGTATAGATTTGGATCACTGCCAAGATAATTCAAATCTGCCGGATATAAACACTTCCAAAGATTTCCAGTATCATCACCAAAGTTTTTGTTTAAAAATTCATCGTCAATATGTTCTACGGAAATGTATAAACCATAATATTGTCCGTTTATATAAACTTCAACATGATTTGCACGACTAGCCTTCATTCCGATTGTTTGAAAATGATCAAAACATAATTTACTGCGGATGATTGATGGATCATTATGTTCGCCGTTAAGATTTAATTTATCAACTCCATAAAACTCTCTGCCGGAAACAAATGTATTAAACGAAACTTTAAAAGATTTTTTATCTGCTTCTCGTGAAGTATTGCCGCGTAATCTAAAACCAATATTTTCTACAGTTTCATTGATGTAAGCATTTTGAAAATGAAATGATGCAACAAATTCTGAATCACTTTGAACGTTTTGATAAAGCCATTCAATAGCAATTGGATCAATTGTTATATCAACTCTTGCAACTTGTGAATCATCGTAAAGTTTCCAGCTATCATCCTGCTGCGAATATGAAAAAACAGTTATAAAGAATAGTAGAATTAGTGTACCAGAAAAACATTTTGCAGAAAAATTCATTTTATTTCCAATTATTTTATCAGTAATTACAATCCAAAGTTCACGAAAAGATTATTAAATTACTACCACAAAAAATATAATTCGCTTAAAAATCCAGCGAGGAATTTATGAAAGCAGCATTCTTTTTCTTAATTCTAACAATTTCGATTCTGCCGCAAAACAATCCAAATTTTGAAAAATATTTTTTGGATGAAACATTGCGCATAGATTATTTTCATATTGGTGATGCAAAGACAGAAATGATCACGATTGATAAACTTTTCCGTTATGGAATATGGGCTGGCAGTTTAAATCATCTTGTTGATAATCTTAATAACGGAAAATATTATGTTAAGATATATGATGCTGGAACGAAGAAATTAATTTATTCAAAGGGATTCGATGCATTGTTTGGAGAGTATGCTTCAAGCGATGCTGGTGTAAATGGAATTGTTAAGAGTTTCCACGAATCGGCAATAATTCCATTTCCAAAAAATAAAATTCTATTTGCACTAGAAAAAAGAAATGAATCAAATCTCCTCGATGAGTTTTTTAGAACTGAAATTGATCCTGCAAGTATTTTTATAATTAAAGATAAAATTGCTGATGCAAAGGTTGAGGTATTAAAACCTGTTAATAATGGTGATCCGCATATTAAAGTTGATATAGCAATTCTTGCTGAGGGTTATACAAAGTCTGAAAGAGAAAAATTTGAAAAAGACCTGGATAAGTTTGTTAAATATTTCTTTGAACAGGAACCATACAAATCACAGAAAAATGATTTTAATATTTATGGAGTTTTCAAACCTTCCGAAGAATCAGGAACAGATTTACCTGGTGCAGATATTTTTGTTAACACAGTTCTTAATACAACTTTCTGGACTCTCGGCTCTGAAAGATATTTGATGACAGAAGATAATTTATCTATGCGCAATCTTGCGGCTCACGTCCCTTACGATGCTATTTACATTCAGGTTAATCATCCTCGTTATGGCGGCGGTCGAAATTATAATCAATACTGTACTTACACTACAGATAACCAATTTGCAAAATATTTATTCACACACGAGTTTGGTCATTCATTTACCGGGTTAGCAGATGAGTATTACACTTCTGATGTAGCTTACAATGATTTCTTCAAACCAACAGTTGAACCAGTTGAGCCAAACATAACTGCACTGCTTGATCCCAAAAATGTTAAATGGAAAAAATATTTAAGCGATGGAATTAAAATACCAACTCCTTGGGAAAAAGAAGAATTTGATAAATTCAGTTATGAGTGGTTAAAGGAAAGAAACAGATTAAACAGTTTTGTGTCAGAGTTAAAAAGAAATCGCGTGCCGGAAAATGAAATAAAAGCTGCCGAAGAAGAATATGCTATGAAAGATAAAAAGCAATCAGAAATCGTGGATAAATATTTAACTAGCAGTAAATACTGGAATAAAGTCGGAGCATTCGAAGGCGGCGGCTACCAGCCAAAAGGAATTTACAGACCAATGTTAGATTGCATAATGTTTTCAAAAGGTGATAAACCATTCTGTAAAGTGTGTGAAGAAACAATAAAAGAAGTTATTGGTAGTTATACTAAATAGTCTTTCTCTGCGTCTTAGCGTCTCTGCGTGAAAATATTTTTTGTTTCTCGCAAAGACGCAAAGTCGCAAAGGTTATTTTAGTAACTCAACAATTGAAGAAATAAATCTGGCATCTGTTCCGCAGCAACCGCCAAGAATTTTTAGGTTGTACTTTTTATTTAAATCCACCATTCCACATGCCCAATTAGCTGACGAATCTGCATCGAGATTTTCAAGAGTATCAAGTTCTTCAGGACTTTTACTTGA
>CALLZX010000360.1 GCA_937858935.1 uncultured Ignavibacteriales bacterium
CTGCTTATTGCATACTGTATACTCGTAGTTGGATTAAATGGATTTGGATAATTTTGATTTAGTACAAAACCATCAGGTATATTTTTAACATTTTCATTATCAACATCAGTGATAGGTGAAAACAAATTTTTATAGTAAGTAAAGTTTCCGTTGTACTCACCAAGTATCATATCTTTTCTTGCATCACCATCAAGATCAGCAAAACCAGGATGAGCGTTTTGATCAACTTCAATCCCTGCAAACATCGCATCATATCTAAACCAGACTGGAGCATTAACTGTTCCATCATTTCTATAATATTTAACGGTACCCCAGCCATCACCAATTATTAAATCATAATCTCCATCGTTATCAATGTCTGCTAAAGTTGGTCTTCCATAACTCGGGAAAGTTACAGCGGCAAAAGCTGTTGTGTTAACAGTAAACACATTACTTCCGTCATTTGTATAATACTTTGTTTCACTTCCTGTTTCTCCACCAACAAGTAGATCAAGATCGCCATCGCTATCAAGATCTGCAAAGGAAGGAATGCTCGTCCATCCAACATCTATTGCACTGAAGATAGTTGTGTTTTGTGTAAATGTTCCGTTACTATTTATGAAAAGAAATACCTGCCCGTTAAGTGCGCCCGATACAATATCATAATCATTGTCTTTATCTATATCTACAAATACAGGTGAACTGTACGAATTTACGGTTAAGTTTGAAAAAGGCATTGTAACCTGATTGAAGATTGGCTTCAATGGAGTGCCGTCATTTCTAAAGTAATTAAATTTTCCAAGCCAATCGCCGCTTAGTAAATCGTTATCACCATCTCCATCATAATCTTTAAGTGAAACAGTTGCACTTCCTCCGCTTAACTTAATAATCTTAAAGTAATCAGGATAATATTGGAATGATGGTGTTGTTACAGTTCCGATGTTTCGATAAACATAAAGCACACCGCCATCTGTGCCGTAAATAAGATCGAAATCTCCGTCATAATCTAAATCAGAAAAAGTAGGATTTTTCCAGTAAGTTGTTGTTTCTACACCAGAAAAAGTTGTTGTGTTTTGTGTCCAAACAGGGCTCTGCTTTGTTCCTGTATTCCTGTAATAAACCAAAGTTTGTAAATCTCTACCAAAAACTAAATCATAATCTTCGTCGTTGTCCAGATCAACAAAAGCTGGATACGAGTTTAAACCTATATCTGGTATTCCGGTTACTAAAGTATTATCTAATGTAAACACCGGAACATTTGCAGTTCCTGTGTTTCTATATGCCATAGTTATTCCGGGTTCAGGACCACCCATTAATGATTCACCAATTCCGGTAAATAAATCAAGATCACCATCATCATCAATATCAACAAAAGCTGGCTGTGCATCGCTTCCGATTTCTGAATTTACTAAATCAAATATTCCATCAGCTATAATAAAATTTGGAGAAGTAATTGTTCCGTCGTTTTTATAATAGCGCAGACCATTGTAACCACCGATAACAAGATCGAGATCAGTATCACCATCTAAATCAACAAATGTTGGATAATCCGAATTAGTATTTATTTGTCCGCTATTATAAATATTATAAAGTACAGATGTGTCTTTACTAAATGTTGTTGGAAACGTATGTGAGTTATTCCAGAAGAAATCTGCTGCATCATCTATATTACCCAGGATTAAATCCGGGTTGCCGTCATTATTAAGGTCTGTAAATTCGGGTGCAGAAAAACTTTTAACAGTAACTCCCGAAACAGAAAATACTGAATCTACCTTTAACCAGTTTTGTGAGAAAAGGTTTACTGCTGAGAAGACAAATAATAAAACGACCAGATTTTTCACATCACACTCCTGAAATTATAAATTGACATCTGAAAAATACAGATTTTATTAAGATGCGAAAACAATTAGCCGAGTTTGATTTTATCTCTACTTATTCAAAAGACCGGAATTATTCTTTTCATTTTTCTTATCACGTTTTGCAGCTTTCTTTTCTTTCATTGTTTTTGCAGGTTCTTTTTTTGTGCTTTTTTTGGTTATCAGTCCTTTGCTCATAACATTCTCCTTTTTGTTTAGACTTTAATTTCTACTTCTGTACAATAAACAAAAATAAATACAATTGGTAGTCTAAATTCGATTAAATTATTGCAGATGCATATTCCGCAAGAGCAGAGAAATCAAATTCTAAAGTACGGATTAATTAAACCAGGAATGATTATCTGTCACAAACTATCTGTAACAGAATTGCTAAAACTCCCAAAACATTTAAAAATAATTTGATTGTTAGAAACAACACAACGCTTAATTATTATCATAAATAATTATGTAATTTTTATTATAATTCAATTAGAAATTTTAATTCAGCAGCTAATAATGGCAAATCAAACTTCACAACATATATTAAATACATCCGCAACACTTTTAGGTTTTTGTCTTTTTGTTATCA
>CALLZX010000361.1 GCA_937858935.1 uncultured Ignavibacteriales bacterium
GTAGGCAATTTGTAGCGCTTAAAGTTTACGATGTTCTCGGCAACAAAATAGAAACACTTGTTAATGAAGAAAAACCTGTTGGTACTTATGAGATAAACTGGAATGCTGCAAACCTTCCCAGCGGAGTTTACTTCTATCAGTTAAAAGCAAGCGAATTTGTTCAATCAAGAAAAATGATTTTAGTTAAATGATGATTACTTAGTAATTCGATGATTTGTAAAATAAATTATATAACGACTGTGGATCTGAATTTTTTAAAGGAGGTGATATATATGTTTAAGTTCAATTTTAGAATTGCAATCAGGCAACTAATCGGTTTTGTTCTGTTTTTAATTTTGTTCCCTTTTGCAATTAATGCTCAACAGATGACCAAGATTTCTGGCAAGATGACCTGCGCAAACGTTGAAGGAAAAGCTTTTGAAAATGTTTCTTCCGAAGGGCACCGCTTTTCTATTTCACAGGCTGAGGGGATAAATATTAATGCAGGTTCAAATTTATTTATGGATGGCGCACAGGTTATGAATACTTCATTTGCCGACTTAATTAACGGCAACGGACCATATCAAGGTTACATTAAATTAGTTAAAAAAGATGATGCAGCAATGTGTAAATGGCAGGGAAAGATCACAACAACGCTAATCGACGGAATACCAATGGTAACTTTTGAAGGCACATTTACCTATATAGATGGTTCGGGTGCATTTAGAAACATTAAGGGTAAAGGCACATATAAGGGTAAATTTATTTCTAAAAATATTTATCTGGTGGAGTGGGAAGGTGAATATTCTACTAATTGATTAAATAATTAATATCAGATTCACAGTCAATGTTTTGGTATAAGTGAATAAAGAAATAATTGAAGAAATTTAGCAGTTGAAACCAACAATGCAGGTTCTTTTTCATCAGCAGGTTTTAGGTGATAGTTCGATAAAGAAATTTTCGTTACATAAACCAAGGAGAAAATAATGAAGACATTTAAGTTCCTTTTGGTAATATTATTCATACTGCTTTTTACTTCTTACTGTCCGGCACAGGATATTGAAGGCAGTAAAGATCATCCAATGTTTAACCGTATTTCAGGATTTTACATCGCAGATTACACGGCTGAAGATTTCGGGGATCACGAATTTTTTTGGGAAAACGACACTTATGTCAATGTTGAAGGTAAGAAAACATACATCTACTATGAATGTGATTGTGAAAGTGGTGCACTTAAAATCATTCGTAACTTTTCAAATGCTGTTAAAAAAATTGGTGGAAAGTCTTTTGAATATACAGATCACACAGCAACGCTCTTTGTAAAAGAAGGCAATAAAGAAACCTGGGCAGAAATCTGGTCAACACCGGAAACGTACTCGCTTACTATAATAGAAAAAGGTGAAGTTGAACAGGAAATAACTGCCAATGCAATTCTTAAAGAACTTAATGAAACTGGTAAAGCAATTCTTTATATCAACTTCGATTCAGGAAAAGCTACAATAAAAAAAGAATCAATGCAGGTTGTTGAGCAAATCATTGAAATGATGAAACTAGCTCTAGATATAAATATAAGAGTTGAAGGACATACAGATTCTGATGGCAGCAGCGAATCCAATCTAAAACTTTCCGTAGCAAGGGCTAAAGCAGTGGCTGATGAAATTGTAAAAAGTGGAGTCGATGTATCACGATTAAGCTCTGTAGGATATGGAGAAGAAAAACCAATTACAGACAACACCACGGAAGAAGGTAAAGCAAAAAACAGAAGAGTTGAGTTAATTAAAAAATAGATTTTAGGAGTTTTTATGTTTTATAAAATATTTCCTTTTATCGTAATAGTAATTTTTATTTTGCTTTCGTCAGCTTGTTCTAAAGATGAAACGGAAACAGGACCAAAAGAATATTTGGATCATGAATACAACGGCTTTTTAAAATTACACTTTACAAATGATTTTCCATCGATTGATAAGTTGGTCCAGGTTGATGTAAATATTAACAAATTTGGTGAAATGACTTTTGGAACTGGTTCTGTTTCGTATGATGCTGATGAAAACAATGGACAAACAAGAATAAGAAGAGCTGGAACACTTACATTACATCCAAATGGTAGTTATTTTTCTGATAATATGATCGATAAATTTGATGTGAATGAAAATACAACCATCAATGAAACAATGACGGTTTGGTATGGAGATGGTATTAATTGGACTCAAGCATTCAGTGAAAATATTAATTCCACCTGGAATGGTGGGTTGGTTTTTAATTTAGATGATGCAGCTTGGAATGGTTCACACATTGTTGTAAACACCGGTTATGGTTCTGCAGACTGGGGGTTATATTTAGTTGTTATACCTTAATCTTCTTTTATAAGATAAAGCAAATTATCTTCAAGTTTATAATACATTGGTGCAATTTGCACCTTGGGATAGCGTTGACGCAACCGATTTG
>CALLZX010000362.1 GCA_937858935.1 uncultured Ignavibacteriales bacterium
AGCGCAATAGGCAGATTTGGTTTAATGGATGGTCAATCAATTTTTGCTTACAACAGATGTTTCCCCTCCGAACCAACTGCTTGGGAAAAAATTTATCTTGGTTGGGCAGAACCTGTAGAACTGCTTCCAGGAAATTACTCAATTAATCTTGCTGCAAAACTTTCTGCATCATTAAGCGATACTGTAATTTTAAAACTTCCATTAAGCTCAACTGAGTATTATCTAATTGAAAACAGGCAGCGAGATGTTTCTAAAGATGGAGCTAAACTAACTTATAAATCCAGCGGCGGTATTGTTGAAAGAACATTCTTAAAAGATACAACAGGATTTTACAGCTATGATACTGATTCACTTTCCGGTGTTGTTTTAGATGTTGATGAATTAGATTGGGCTTTGCCTGGAAATGGGATTGTGATTTGGCATATAGATGATAATGTAATAAATGAAAAGTTAGCTGAAAATAAAATCAATACTGATAAAAAAAGACGAGGTGTTGATGTTGAAGAGGCCGATGGTATCCAAGATATAGGTGAAACATTTATTACTATTTTTGGTGATGAAGTTATTGGTGAAGGTACAGAAATAGATTTTTGGTATGCTGATAATGAGGCAGAGCTATTCGAAAATGTTTTTTCAAAAGAAACACGCCCGGATACAAAAACAAATACAGGTGCAAATAGTTTAATTACAATTAAAGATTTTTCAAGTATCTCTAATAAAATGTCCTTTAAAATTGAGTATGGTGATTCAGTTATTAAACCCTTATTTGTTTCAGATGGATATACTTCTTCGGAAGGATTGAGCATTACATCTATTGATAGTGATCAAAATCTTTTTGCAATCAATTCAGATTCAATTTTAATTATTGCTAAAGGGGATTCTGTATTGGAAACCCAAATTGATTTTTCTGACTTTAAACCCGCTACTATTAAAATTGGGAATCTCAATTATATAGTTGGTGTAAAAGTAAATAATCCAGCTCAACAATTTCCTTCTATAGTTAATATAATTTCCTATGATGGAGTTAGTTTTAACTACTATAATGCTAATCTAACTCAGATTATCAAAAGCACTCCCGTGGTTAGAAAAAATATTACAGAAACTTATCAAGTTTTACTTGGGACCAACGATGGGAAAATATTAGTTTTTAATTTTGAGAACTTTATATCAGGGAACGCTGTACCTGTTGAAATTATTATTGAGTCAGGGGTGGATGTAACTCAGATTACTTATAGTGATACAAGAAATTATGCCATTGCAAGCAGGCTTGATAATAATGCTAAATACGATCTGGTATACTTTGACGGAACGGTTCTTCAATTCCCTGATGAAAAATTGATTAAAATTGTAGCAAGTAAGAATAGTCAGGGAGAAGTTACATGTGTGGTCTCATCTTCAAAATCAGATCAATATTATTTTCATATTATTGAAAATTCTAAAGTAATTAACACCATTAATGCTATGTCCTTAGGTGCAGTAACATCGTACTCAGTGGCGGATCTAAAAAATGATGGCAACAATTATATCATAACAAATTTTAATGATAAAATATTTGCAATAAATATGACCGGAGCTTCAGCAGATAATTTTCCATATACAATTATGGATGATGAATTTCAGGGTTTATGTCTTGCCGCTGATATAGAAGGTGATTCTAAATCTGAAATAATTGCTTTTACGAAAAAAGGTTCGGTATATGGTATAGATGGCGGAACAGGTAAAGTTGTTAATGGATTTCCGATTTCCTTTGGTAATGCACTTAAAACTGATGCAGTTCTGTTTCCGATTGATAATAAAATAGGTCTGGTTGGAATTGATCAAAGTAACTCATTTAAAGGTTGGCGTGTTTCTTCAATTCTTTCAAGAATTGACTGGGCAGAAACGTTTGGTAATAATGATAACTCATCAAATATTGGTCAAGCTCTTATTTCTGAAATGCAAAATGAATTCTTCCCGACTTCACGTGCTTATAATTATCCAAATCCTGTTTACAATGGTGAAACAGCTATACGATATTTTGTTAACGAAGATTCTAAAATTAACATTAAGATTTTTGATCTTGCCGGTGATTTTGTTGCTGAACTTAAAGCTGATGCTGAAGGCGGCTTAGATAATGAGACTGTCTGGAATGTTAATAGTATTCAAAGCGGAGTTTATCTTGCAAGGATCGAAGCAATTAGTCTAAGTGGAAAAACAGAATCTGTAATAATTAAAATTGCCGTTGTTAAATAATTTCTTTTACTATCTCAATTAATCTATCTATGAAATTATTCATTTCTTTATTTATCGTTGTATTCAGTTCAAATATTTTTGCACAGTTTACAGAGTTTCATCCTGAGCTTGATTGGTATACAATTAAAGGCAAACACGTTGAAGTTCACTTTCATGAAGGAGCAGAGAGAACAGCACAGGTTGTTCTAAAGATTGCTGATGAAGTTTGGGATCCTATCTGTTCATTATATGATTATCAACCGGATAAAGTTCATTATATCATAAAAGATATTGATGACTATTCAAACGGTGCTACATATTTCTTTGATAACAAAATTGAAATATGGACAAGCGCACTGGATTTTGATCTTCGTGGTGCACATAACTGGTTAAGAAATGTAATCTCGCACGAGTTCACTCATATGGTTCAGATTCAAGCTGCAATGAAATTAAACCGAAGTGTTCCTGCTTTATTCCTGCAAGTTTTAATGTACGAAGATGAAAGAAGACCGGATATACTTTACGGATTTCCTAACGTTGTTATTTCATATCCACTGGCGACTATAAATGTACCAGCATGGTTTGCAGAAGGTACTGCACAGTATATGCGCAAAGAGTTAGATTATGATAATTGGGATTCGCATCGTGATATGATTCTGCGTTCTTATGCACTTGATAACAATATGTTAACGTGGAATGAGATGGGTGTATTTGGTAAAACTAGTTTAGGAAATGAGTCTGTATATAATTCAGGTTTTGCCCTTACAAGATATATTGCTCAAAAGTACGGAGAAGATAAGCTTCGCGATGTTACTAAAGCGTTGGGTAAGTTTGGTAATTTTACTGTTGATGCAGCATTTAAAGACGTTTTAGGTAAAGATGGCAACGAGATTTATGATGAGTGGAGCAGTTTTCTTAAGTCTGATTATAAAAATAGAAGTGAAAAAATATTATCTAACTTAGTTACCGGGGAGCAGATAGCTAAGGATGGGTTTGGAAATTTCTATCCAATCTTTTCTAAAGACGGCAAAAAAGTTTATTACATCTCTAATAAATCTTCAGATTATTTTGGACCTGCCGGAATCTATGAATATGATTTAGAAACAAAACAGGAAAAGAATATTGTTGGGGGAGTACGTTCAACATTTTCATTTATTCCGGGGCAAAATAAAATTATCTATGCAAAGATTACAGAAGACAACAAAAATTGGTACAATGTTCACGATCTTTTTGTATTTGATTTAGATTCTGAAGATGATACACGATTAACTCATAATTTAAGAGCAAACAATCCTTCTGTTTCAAAAGATGGAAAGAAAATTGCATTCATATACCAAAAAGATGGAACCACAAATTTAGGAATGGTTGATATTGATGGTAAGAACTTTAAGCGATTAACTTTTTTTGAAAATGGCGAACAAGTTTATAATCCAAAATTTTCACCTGATGATTCTTATATCATATTTGATTATTCTTATGCAAACACAAGGGATATTGCTAAAGTTAAGTCTGAAGGCGGTAATATAGAGTTTATCATAGCAACTGATAAAGATGAGCGTAATCCAACATTCGATAAAAATGGTAATATCATTTACTCTTCAGATGAAACAGGTATTTACAATATCTATTCAATCGATTCCTCATCCAAAAACAAAAAACAGTTAACAAATGTACTTGGCGGTGCATTTATGGCAGAAGTTTCAGATAACGGAGATATACTTTATTCAGGCTATACTTCAAGTGGATATAAAATTTATAAAATTGATCAACCAGAACAACCGAAAGTTATTACTGGCAATTCTTATGTCAGATTGGAAAATCCTCCTCTGGATACCGATAAACCTTTAGGTAATATTGAAAATTTTAATATTAAATCATTAAAAAATTACGAAGACAAAGACATTAAAGGATTAGAGAAAGAAAAATATTCGGGTGTTTTTTCACGGCTTACGTTTTTCCCTTTCTTAAGATTTGATAACTACAATACTGGCAGCACCTTTATAGAAAAATTTAAACCCGGTGTTTTCGTTACTTCAAGTGATATGCTGGATCGATATTCCATTTTTGCAGGAGGATCTTTAAATGCCAGAATGGAAAGAGATTTGTTTTTAGTTTTTGACTATCGAAACAAACTACCGTTAATAAGTGCTCTAGGATTAAAACCTGAAATATCATTAGAGTTATATAGCATTAGCCGTAAAGCTGATGTTGATGTATTTTTTGGTGCAGATACAGTTGGTGGAATAGTAAATTATGATTATATAATTCCTACAGATGTTTCTTACGATCTTTTTGAATTTGATTTTATTATACGACATAGGCTTTTTAACAGAGATCAGAATCTGCAATTAAAATATGCTTTAAGCAGTTATACCGCTACACTTGGAAGTTTTATTTTACCTGATGAAAACAGTACTCTTTATCCAACAACCAAGGATAATTATTTTAATGGCAATAATCTAGAAGCCAAGTTTACCTGGCATTCTATTTTACCAACAAAAGATGATGAAATTAATCCCGTTGGTTTTAATATTGATTTCACCTACAATTATGAATTTAATGATTATAATGAAAAGGGTGAATACACAATTGAAGATGGACTTCTAATACCAAAATACGGTAATTTTAATTTTAACAGATTGGAATTAAAAGCTGGTCTTTACCTTCCGGTGTTTGATTCACATACGTTCAATACTACTTTTAGATTGGGTACTATTATAGGCCCGACAGTTCCCGACTTTTTTGATTTTTACCTTGGCGGGTTAATCGGAATGAAATCATATCCATTTTATGCTATCAGCGGTAATGAAATTGCATGGTTAAACTTTACTTACAGATTTCCACTATTTAGAAATATAGATTCAAAAGTTGGCCACCTTTATATAGATAAAATCTTTCTTTCATTTAACGCTGATATCGGAAATGCCTGGAATAGAGACGCTACCACAATTGAAAATTTTAAAAAGGGTGTAGGTGCGGAAATTAGAATTCAGCTTAATTCTTATTATCTATTTCCAACAAGTATTTTCTTTAATGCTTCCTATGGATTTGATGAATTTAACAGAACCGTGAATAATGAAATAGTTAAATATGGACGCGAATGGAATTTGTATGGTGGAATTCTTTTTGGATTTGAGATACTCAATTTTAATAAAACACCAAAACAGAGATAAGAGGATATTCGAATGAGAATTATTCAGTCTGTCATAATTATATTTTTATTTGCATCATTCACACGATCTCAGACCGCTGAAAATAAATTGGTATTATCAGGTAATCTTAACACTGATTCAAAAGTAATATTTAATAATTATGTAGAAACGAATACTCCCCAATTTTCTTATTTAGTAGAAAATAAAAAATCTCCTATACTAGCTGGAGTTTTATCTTTCTTAATTCCTGGGGCGGGTGAAATTTATACAGAAGAATATCTTAAAGCAGGTATTTTTCTTGCATTAGAAGCAGCGGTTATTACTACTGCAGTTGTTTATGATGGTAAGGGTGATGACAAAACCATAGAATTTCAGAACTATGCCGATGCATATACAAATCCAGAGCACAACTGGAGTGTGGTGAGATATGCGGAGTGGTTAAATCAATATGAAGGTGCAAACATTGCAATCAATCCAGATATTAATCTTCCACCATGGGAGCGGGTAAGTTGGGAAGAAGTAAATGCTGCAGAAACTGGTTCGCATAAATTACCGCCTTATGGAGAACAACAGTATTATGAATTGATTGGGAAGTATCATCAATATTCTTCTGGCTGGAATGATTTTTCTGGTGGAGGTAATAAAGATGAAATATCACCAAATTTTACATTTTATGCTGGTATGCGTGGCGAAGCTAACGATTTTTATTCAGTTGCATCAACTGCCGTAATAGGGATATATGTCAATCACTTTTTAAGTGCACTTGATGCTGTTTGGTCAGCAACTCAATACAATAAAGACCTAACAGTAAGAGTAAGGTTGGAAAATATTCAATTTGCTGATCATGCTGAGTTTTATCCAGCAGTGCATTTTACTTATAGTTTTTAACAGTTTGCTGACATCTTCTCAAATGATATCGGTTTTTTGCTAAATCTCTCAAGATCTATAACGTTTGATCATTTCAAGCCTTTTCATTCCCATACCAGATTTCCGTATTTTTCCGTTATGAAAATACCATTAATTGCCATTGTAGGCAGACCAAACGTAGGCAAATCAACACTTTTTAACAGACTAATCGGCAAGCGCGAAGCAATTGTTGATGATCAAAGCGGAGTTACACGCGATAGAAACTATGGCGAAGGTGATTGGAGCGGAAAAAGATTTCGTTTAATTGATACAGGTGGATATGTGCCTGAATCCTTAGATTTATTTGAAACTGCAATCCGTGAACAGGTTGAAGTTGCAATAGGCCGAGGAGATTTAAACATCCTTTTAGGTGGTGGAAAAAACCGTTGTAAACCCTTAAGAAAAAGTGATCATGGCTTGCCCCCGCAAACCGGAAAAAAATACTTTTTGGTTGTTAATAAAGTTGATGCACAAGTTCATGCAGCTGGTGCAGCTGAGTTTTACTCACTTGGTGTTGATATGGTTTATGATATTTCTGCATTAAGCGGAAGACAAACCGGCGATTTGCTTGATGATATTACAGAAGATTTCCCTACTGAAGATGTAATTGAGGAAGATAAGAGATTAAAAATTGCTGTTGTGGGAAGACCTAATGTTGGTAAATCTTCAATCACTAATGCTTTACTTGGAGAGGAAAGAAGTATAGTTACTGATATCCCAGGAACAACAAGAGACAGCCTTGATTCAGTTCTGAAATATTATGGGGAAGAAATTGTTCTTGTTGATACAGCCGGACTACGTAAGAAGAAAAAGGTTGAAGAGAGTATTGAGTTTTTTTCAAACATAAGAACCTTTAAGGCTATTAGTGAAAGTGATGTAACCGTTTTAATGCTTGATGTACAAACGGGATTTGAAAAACAGGATCAGAAAATAATTGATGAAGTTGTCCGTTGGAGAAAAGGACTGATCATCGCTATCAATAAATGGGATTTGATGGAGAAAGAAACAAACACTGCCCGTGATTATGAAAATGCTATAAAAGAAAAATTAGGTACCGTAGATTTTGCTCCTGTAATTTTCACATCAGCGTTAACCAAACAGAGAATTTATAAACTTATCGATCTATGTAAAAAAGTACAGGCTGAAAGAACAAAGAAAATTCCGACCTCAGATTTAAATGATGCAATACTTCCTGAAATTGAAAAAAATCCGCCGCCATCATCACCAACAGGAAAAGAAGTTAGAATTAAATTTGTAAATCAAGTTGGTGACTACTATCCAATATTTCTTTTCTTCAGCAATTACCCAAATCATATTCCGGATCATTACAGAAGATTTTTAGAAAGAACCATCCGAAGAATATATGGATTTGAGGGCGTTCCTATAACTGTAAGTTTCAGACAAAAATAACACCATAGAAAATTATGAGTAAAAATTTTTTTCTAATAGAACATCCAATAGTTAAACGGGATGTAACAATATTAAGAGATAAGAATACTGATTCCGAAAATTTTCGCGCCGCTTTACAAAGAGTATCAAATATTTTAGCTGTGGAATTATCTAAAGAATTCAAATTAACTAAAACTGAAGTTGAAACTCCTCTTGAAACAACTCAAGGTGTAAAACTAACGCACGATGTAATACTTGTACCGGTTTTAAGAGCAGGACTGGGAATGGTAAACGGTTTTCTTCAAATTATTCCTGAAGCAAAAGTTGGACACATTGGTTTGCAAAGAGATGAAGAAACACTTAAACCAGTTGAGTATTATTATAAAGTTCCAAAGCATTTAGAATCAGCAGAAGTTGTAATGCTTGACCCGATGCTTGCCACAGGAGGTAGTGCTTCTGAAGCATTAAAGTATTTAAAGAAAAGAGGAGCTTCTAAGTTGGCATTTGCATGTCTTGTTGCTGCACCTGAGGGAATTGAAAAAATAAAAACTGAACATCCTGATGTAAAAATATTTGCTGCAGCTATGGATCGTGAACTAAACACAAAAGGTTATATTCTTCCCGGGTTAGGTGATGCTGGTGACAGAACGTTCGGCACTCTTTAATAAAAATTTCCTTCTATTATTTCTAATCATAATTTTCTTTCAAAAGAATTTTGGGCAAGTCTATCCTGACAAATCCATTCATAAGATTTTAAAATCCGGAATCAATCTAATAATTGATCAAAAGTACGATGAAGCCGAAAAACTTTTTAAGCAATTAGATCAAACTAGAAAAGATATACCTCTAGGTAAAATATATCTTGCTGCCGTCTATATCGCAAAAGCTTATGATTATGAAGAGCCATATGATGATGAACTGATAACAAAACATCTTGAAGGTGCAAAAAAGATTTCTGAAAGATTGCTCAAGAGTGATGAAAAGAATATCTGGAGTAATTATTTCCTTGCATTAACAGAAGGTTACATTGCTTATTACGATGCACTTCGTGAAAGCTGGCTTCAGGCTTTTTCAACAGGATTAAGTTCAGTTTCAGGATTTGAAGATTGCCTCGAGATCGATAAAAACTTTCATGAATCTCTAATTGCAATAGGCAGTTATAAGTTTTGGAAAAGTAAAAAAACTGAATTTATTAATTGGCTTCCGTTTGTTGAAGATGAAAAAGAACTTGGAATTAAGTACTTGCAAAATGCTATTAAGTACTCAGGATATAATTCTCATTTGGCAATTCATTCACTGATCTGGATATACATTGAGCAGAAAGATTTTAGTGAGGCGATTAAAGTTGCTGAGTTAGCTTTAAAAGAGCATCCACAATCAAGAATATTTAAGTGGGGCTTAGCAAGGTCTTATGAAAATATTGATCCAGCCAAATCTGTTGAATTGTACAGAGAAATCCTTCATTCATATCCAAAAAAACTTACATCAAACAAGATTAATGAAGTTACACTTAAGCATATTATTGCACAGCAACTTATCAAAATCAATAAAATTACTGAAGCATCAATAATATGTGATGAAATTCTATCTATTAAGGGTTACTCCAAATATGAGTTGGATAAAATAAGTAACCGGCTCGAACGTGTAAAAAGTTTAAAACAACAGTTGAATTAAGTTTAAAATCTCAATAATTCCCTTCAACAGTCTCTTTAACTAATCATTAAAAAAAACTAAATTGTTTTGACATTAAAAATTGTATCAGTATAAACTAAAAGATGGCTGTAGAGAATCCTAAATATCAAAAAATGTTAGACAACCTATTGAAGATTTGTAAAAATAATCTTCCGGCTGTTGATGAAGCATTGGTGTCCAAGGCTTTTGAGTTAAGCCTTGAAGCACATAAAAATGATATACGGGCATCAGGTGAGCCATATTTCACGCATCCTTATGAAGTAGCAATGATCGTTGCAGAGGAATTTCCACTTGATGATGTTACAATAGTTAGTGCATTGCTCCATGATGTTGTTGAGGATACAGAGTATACTGTTGATTTTATGAATCGCGAGTTTGGTAAAGAAGTTTCTGAAATAATTGATGGTGTTACAAAGATAAGCGGAATTTTTCGCGGACATGAAATCACCAAAGCAGAAAATTATCGTAAGCTTTTGCTTTCAATGGTTAAAGATGTACGCGTTATTCTTGTAAAATTTGCTGATCGATTACACAATATGAGAACGCTGGAGTTCGTTAATCCTGATAAACAGAGAAGAATCGCTCAGGAAACATTAGAGATTTATGCTCCATTTGCTCATCGTTTTGGATTGGGAAAAGTAAAATGGGAACTTGAAGATCTAGCGTTCAAATATCTTAATAGGGAAGCGTACGAGGAACTTGCAAGAAAACTTAAAGCTAAAAGAAAAGACCGGGAATCCTATATAAAAAAATTCGCAGAGCCAATTGTTAGCAAACTTGAAGAAGCTAATTTGAAAATTGAATTGAGCGGAAGAGCTAAACATCTTTATAGTATTTACCGTAAGATGGTTAGGCGTAATAAACCTTTTGAAGAAATATATGATCTCTTTGCAATAAGAATTATTCTGGACACAAAAAACAGAAATGAGTGTTATACAACTCTTGGAATTGTTAACCAGATTTATTTACCGGTTCCTGACAGATTTAAGGATTACATATCGATTCCTAAAACAAATAATTATCAATCAATTCATACTACTGTTGTCGGTCCATTAGGTAGATTAGTTGAGGTTCAGATAAGAACCAGACAAATGCATGAAATTGCAGAAAAAGGAGTTGCTGCACACTGGCGTTATAAGGAAAATAAGACTGCAACTGATGGTGAACTTGAAGCATGGGTAAACTGGATTCGGGATATTTTTGAAAATGCTTCGCGTGATGACCAGAAAAAAGAATTGATGGAAAGTTTTAAACTTAATCTTTACCAGGATGAGATTTATGTTTTTACTCCTAAAGGAGATTTAAGAAGATTGCCTGTAGGTTCAACACCGGTAGATTTTGCTTTTGATATTCATAGTAAAGTTGGTTTCCATTGTATTGGGGCCAAGATAGATGGTAAAATTGTTCCATTAGATACAAAGTTGCATAGTGGAGATCAGGTTGAAATTATAAGTTCAAAAAATCAGCATCCTAACAAAAACTGGATAAAGTTTGTTCAGACACATAAAGCTAAAAATGAAATTAGAAAATGGCTGAACAAAGAAGAACAAACAGTTGTAGATAGCGGAATGGAGATTTGGGAAAAGAAAATAAAAAAGATGAAACTTTCTTTTACTCCAGATGATGTTTTAAAAATTGCGCATTCAAATAAGTTTGATAATTCAAGACAGTTTTTTAAGGCAATTGCACAAAGTACTGTCAATATTGATGAAGTGTTGACAGCAACAACACAAAAAGATGATAAAGAATTTGAGAAGGAAATAGAATTCCAAAAGTTTGCTAAAATTTCCCGAAACGAGATTGGCGGAATTTTAGTTGATGGTAAGAAATCAGGTATAATGTATACTTATGCCAAATGTTGTAATCCAATCCCTGGTGATCCTGTAATAGGTTATATAACTATCGGTGAGGGAATCAAAATTCATCGCAAAACATGTGTAAATCTTATTTCACTTTCATCAACGGATTCCAGTAAACTTGTAAGTGTGCAGTGGCCTGAAGCGGAGGGTTCTTTATTTGTTGCAGGAATATCAGTGCGCGGAAAAGATAGACCGGGAATATTGAATGATATTTCGCATTCTATAGTTACATATCAGAATACTAATATTAAGTCTATAAATATAAATTCAAGTGATTCTATGTTTGAAGGCAGTGTTACATTATATGTTAATAATCTTGATCATCTGAATAGAATGATGGAAAGATTAAAAAGAGTTGCTGGTGTTTTTTCAGTTGAAAGATTTGAAAGTAATTGATGTTTGAAAACAATGAAACCAGAATTATGGGAATTGATTTTGGTATGAAAAGAATAGGCATAGCTTTATCGGATTCACTTAAAATGTTTGCTTACTCACACAAAACAATTCTAAATAATTCTACTACAATTAGTGAACTTGAAAAGATTATTAAAGAAAAAAATGTAACAAAAGTTATTCTTGGCATTCCAAATGAAGAAAGACAAAATAAAGAATCAAAGACATCTGTTATAAATGATGTTAAAAAGTTCAAAGAAAATCTGGAAAAGAAATTTGGTCTGGAAGTTGAACTTTGGGATGAAACCTATACATCTGTAATTGCACAGCAGCAGATTTTAGAATCCGTTAATAAAAAAATAAAAAGACAGAATAAAGATCTATTAGATATGTACTCTGCAGCAATAATTCTGCAGGAATATCTCGATTCAATAAAACTAAATAACTGATTGCATTCAATTGACTTTGCCATCCATACAAACTATTTTTTCCTATCAAAATCTACATCGGGAGCAAACTAATGGTTTTTGAGTCTTTAGGTGCATTTGAAACAAGCAGTGTGTCGGCATCCATAACTGCTTTAGAATTTATTCAAAAAGAGAAATCAATTAATATTGTTGGGAAACAAATATTAGGCGAAGGAATTGTAACGCTTTTTATCAGTGGAGATCTGGGAGCAATTAAACGTGCAATTGCATTCGGAGCAGAGGCTATTAGTGCAACAAATGAATTTAGAAGTTCACATGTAATTCCGCTTCCGCATAGAGAATTACTTTCTACTATTGGATTAAAGAGAAAATAAAAATGTCAAACTCGATTGGATTAATTGAATCAAAAGGACTAGTCGCTTTAATAGAAGCAGCAGATGTAATTCTTAAAAATTCACCTGTTGTTGTTTTAGGAATTCATAAATTGGAAAACGGTTTAGTAACATTGGCTATCAGCGGTAATTCCGATTATGTTAAAGCAGCTATTGAAAGCGGTACTGAAGCTGGGCGAAGAGTTGGAGAAATTTATGCTTCATCTGTTGTCGATAATCCGGGAAAAGAGTTATTACGTATTTTTTCAGAATTATTTCCGAATGGTGAAGTATTAAATTCTGTTTCAAATAAAATTGAATCCGAAAAAGTATTACCTTCAGATAAAATCACTGATGAATCCACCAAGCTTTTTGCTTCTGTTGTAAAGCAATCTAAACAGGAATCAAAGAGAGAAAAATCTAAACCATTACAGGTTACAAAAATCACTCCTATTCATAAGATTAAAAAAAATAAAGATCAGTTGAATAATCAAGTTGAAAGTAAACCTGATGGATCCTTGGAGAAAAAGATTGAATCTGCCCAAAGTGAAGTTAAGAAGGATGATGAAATTCTTGATTTAACAAAACCATTAAGTACAATTGAAAGATTAAGGATCGAAGCACTTGGTTTAGAAAGTAAGAAAAACAAATTAAAAGAAATTATATTACCTATAAGTAAAAAAGAAATTGGATTAAAAAGCATTAATGAATCAACTGATGATAGAGCTATAGATTTTGAAGCTATCAGCCAGATGAACGTTCACAAACTTCGTCACTATGCAAGAGAGTTTCCGAATTTCCCAATTAAAGGTAGAGAAATTTCACGAGCCAATCGCAGTGAATTAGTTGAACTATTTAGAACTATTAAAAATAATTAGCTGTAAAAAGTGAAAAATAGAATAAGCATAATAATTTTTTCTTTATTGTTTTCAATACTTATCTGGGGTTCTGTTACTTTATCTGAACAGTTTTTTTCATCAATGGACTTTAAGTTAAAGGTTGTAAATCAGCCTAATGGATATACTACCGGTGTTCTTAATCCAGAAAAAATTTCTATAAAATTAAAAGCTAAAGGCTGGCAACTTTTAACACTTAATCTTACCTCCCCAAAAGAGTATTATGTTTCAGCCGATAATGATAGCGGATTTATTACAACTAATCCGTTGGATGATATTAATGAAAATAGTTGGATAAGTGCAGGAATAAGTGTTACTGAATTAAATCCAAAACAAGTTTCTTTTAATGTTGAAAAGATAAAATTTAAACGGCTAAAAATTGAAGCCGAAACAGATTTAACATTTAGCGATGGTTTTGGATTGGCCACTCCCATAGGAGTTTTTCCTGATTCAGTTCTTGTAGCTGGACCTTCAGGTATTCTTGATAAAATTTCAAGTATTAAAACTAAAGTTGTACAACTATCATCATTAGATAACAAGACTAAAATAGTTGCGGAAATTGAAGAACCAACCGGTTTTCAGCTGGAGAGGAATATAGTTGAGTTAACATTTGATATTCAAAGAATTGTTGAAAAATCTTTTGACGAAGTTAAAGTTATAATCCATGATGTACCTGATGATCGAAATGTAGTTCTTATTCCAAATACAATTATTTGCAGTCTTAGAGGCGGAATTAATATTCTTGGCAAAATTAATGGAAATGAAATTAGTGCTTCTATAAATTATAGAGATATTGTTTATGATACTTTAGGAAGCGTTCAACCAGATATTATTATACCAAATAACACTCAGTTAGTTTTCATCAAACCTGTGCGGCTAAATTATATTATTAAAAAATTTGAATAAATATTTAGCTGCTTGAATCAAATTTAATAAAGGCAAACCAGTTTTATGTTCATATCATTCGAAGGAATAGATTTTTGCGGAAAATCCACTCAAGTGGAGTTATTAAGAGATTATCTTTTAGAGCAAAAAAAAATAGTTCATTTAATTCGTGAGCCAGGCGGGACAGAAATATCAGAAAAGATTAGGGAAATTCTTCTTGATAAAAAAAACAACGCTATGGTTATGGAAACAGAGTTGTTTTTGTTTTCGGCAAGCAGGGCACAATTAGTCAGAGAAGTTATTCGTCCTTATCTTCAAAAAGGATACTATGTTATTTCCGATCGGTTTCACGATTCTTCAACAGCATATCAGGGTTTTGGCAGAGGTTTATCTGTTGATGCTATAATAAAAATTCATAATCTTGCGATTGGTGAGACTTTACCGGATATAACTTTCTTTATTGATATTCCGAATGAAATTGCTATTGAACGAAAGCTTAAAAAATCTCATTCAGATTTAGATAGGATTGAAGTTTCTGATAATACTTTTTATGAGCGTGTTAGAGAAGGATATCTTTACTTATCAAAACAAGAAAAACGGTTTAGAGTTATTGATGGCAGACAGAGCATTGAAAATATAAATAAACAGATAATAGATGAAATAAAATCTCTTGAAGGTAATAAATAAATGAAGTCACGAAAAATAATTTTTATCACATCGTTAACAATACTTGTAATATTTACTTTTGGATTTGTTGTTAGCAAAAGTGATATCTACTTTGATATTAGCAAGAATCTTGAACTTTTTGGGAAAGTTTATAAAGAAATATCTTTTAATTATGTAGATGATATTGATCCGCAGGCTTTTATGCGTGCCGGCATAGTTGGTATGTTAAGTAAACTTGATCCATACACAGTTTTTATTGATGAAAAAAATCAGGATGATATCGATTTACTTACAAATGGCAAGTATGGCGGAGTTGGAATTTCTATAGGTATTCGTAATGAAAAAGTAACTATACTTGAAGTTATGGACGGATACTCTGCACAAAAGCAGGGAATCAGAATAGGTGATGTAGTTACAGGTATTGGCGATACAGAAGTAACACCCGAAAAAATTGATGACATATCCTCTCTTGTAAAAGGAGAACCGGGAACAGCAGTTCAAATAAAAATATTAAGATTTAGCGAAAAAGATACTTTACTGTTTAATCTTATACGTGAAGAAGTAATAGTAAAGAATCTGGTTTTTGCAGATTTCTTTCCTGAAAATTCTAACAATGTGTATTTAAAACTTTCAAATTTCAGTCGCTCAGCAGGAGATGAGTTAAGAAGTTCACTAAGGCAGTTAAAAAATAAGAAGGAAATAAAATCAATAGTTTTGGATTTAAGAGGAAATCCAGGCGGACTATTAGATGTTGCTGTAGATATTTGTGATAAGTTTTTAAAAAAGGATTTATTGATAGTTTCTACACGCGGAAAAGAAGAGGTTAGTGAAAAGAAATATTTTGCCTTAGAAGAACCATTGGTGGGTAATGAAAAACTCATCGTTTTGATTAATGGAAACAGCGCATCAGCATCTGAAATAGTTGCTGGTGCAATTCAGGACCACGATAGAGGAGTTATTCTCGGTACACAATCATTTGGCAAGGGATTAGTCCAGACAATCATTCCATTAAGTTTTAATACATCATTAAAAATTACCACTGCTAAATATTACACCCCTAGCGGGAGATGTATTCAAAAGATAGATTATTCTAAGAACAATCAGGTAATCCCTGATCCTGATTCTTTGACCAAGAACATGTTTTCAACAGATAATAAAAGAGTTGTTTTCAGTGCTGGTGGAATTACTCCCGATACTACTGTAGAAAATGGAATAGAAAGTGATTTGTTAAAGGATCTGTTGGCTAAAGGTGCAGTATTTAATTATGCAGATAAATTTTATTATCAAAATGTTGATTTAGATTTTAATAAAATAAATAATGAAAAAATTCTTAAAGAATTTAAAAAATTCCTGACAGAGACTGATTACAAATACGAATCTGATGTTGAGAAAAAAATAAATGAAGTAGTAAAACATCTAAATGATAATCACAATTCTAAAGAAGTAACTAAAACTTTAGAAAAGTTATCGTCCGACGTGAAACAAATGTTTGAAACCGAGTTCTTGGAAAGTTCAGATGAAATTTTGGAAGAATTGAAAATAGAACTTGCACAAAGGTTTCTGGGCAAAGACGGCGGCACATTAGAACGACTTACATACGATAAGCAGTTTACTACAGCATTACAGCTTTTAAAGGATGATAAAAGCTATTCTAAGCTTCTAATTAATGAATGATTTGGTTTTTAGGATTTTGTAAGATAATGAAATCTACATTTACCCTCTAAAGCTGATCATTAAGTTAATGCGACTTTATTAGCTACCCGTCTTGTTAAAGTTCGGTTATGATTATGTGATCTCACAGCCGTAACTACAAGGAGAGGATGATTAGTATTTTCTTGTTCTATAGATAATAATAGATGTAAAAAATGTGGCTGGAGAGGATTTTTATCAATTGTAAAACTTACTTTGTCCATACTTTTAGTCGTTTTTCTTTATCTTTTGATGATTTTTTCCGCTGGTTTTGCTACTTATCAAATTCTCATAATACTTCTATAGAATATTTTAATCATTACTTTATGATTCTTTAAAATCTAAAAATACCATGTGTCTTCTGTGTAAATTATCATATCCACACCAAAAAATTGCTCTTGTAAAGTATTACAGACTAACTTGGCACTGAAAGATTACTTATACTTGAACTGTCAAAAACTTATTTTTGATATTTAGAAGATTCGTTTGTTTTAAAAACATAAATTCATAATTTTGAATGTTCAAAAGAGAAATAATTGGTAATTGTCAAGCAGGGAAGAGCATCAAGTTCCCTGATTTAATCCGCGCATCTTAATCTTAATAATAATTTTTATAATCTTGCAGGTAAAACCTGTTTAAGATGTTTTTTTAATTTTTTTAGCCCTAAATCAATAAAGGGATACGGATGAAAAAATCTTTTCTGGATTTTATTTTTAGAAACAGATTGCCTGTTACACTTTTTGTTATTGTTGCATCTTTTACACTAACGTATTACGTTTCCAGAGCTGAACGAGATGGAATTGGTTACACTCCAGATCAACCAATTGCTTATTCGCATAAGCTTCATGCTGGAGATATGCAGATAGATTGCCAGTATTGCCATGTTGGTGTTGAAAAATCAAGACACGCAATGGTTCCTGCTGTAGCAACTTGTATGAATTGCCATACAGTTGCTCGTAAAGACAAACCTGAAATAATTAAACTTGCTGAATATTATCGTGATGGAAAACCACTTCAGTGGAAGCGCATTCACAAAGTGCCAGATTATGCTTATTTCAATCACTCAGTTCATGTAAACAAAGGAATTGATTGTACTGCTTGCCATGGTGAGATAACCCAGATGGAAAAAGTTGGACAGATGAATTCATTTACGATGGGCAGTTGTTTGAATTGTCATCGAGATGCTCATGCTAAGTTCCCTGAACTTAAAGATAAAATTAAGCCTGGACCAGAATATTGTTCAGCTTGTCATCGATAAAAGAAAATTAAAAATCAAAAAAAAATTTTTATATGAATAGAAAAAAGTTTTTTACATCAGTTTCATTAGGAGCAGTTGGATTTGCAATCTATAACTCATTTCCGATGAAATACTTTTCTAAAAAATCTAATAACCCAAACAACACTGTAAAAGTAAAGATCAATCCTCTTGCAGTTAGCAGAAATCCAAAGGGTAATAAGAATGTCTGATATAATATCCGATAACAAACAGAATATGGATAATGAACTTCAACCTAATTACTGGAGAAGTTTTGAGGCTTTATACAATGATCCCGCAGTAATTGAAGCTAAAGGACACGAGTTTAAAGAAGGCGTTACAGATGATTTTTCTGCTGCTGGAATGTCCAATCTTTCCAGAAGAAAATTTTTAGCTTTACTTGGAACTTCTGCTGCAATAGCAGGAACAGCTTGTACAGATTATCGTGATAAAGGTGAGATTGTTCCTTACAACATCAAACCTGAGGAGATTACAGTTGGCAAACCTAACTTTTACGCATCAACTTGTACAGCTTGTGCAAATGCTTGCGGTGTTCTGATTAAAACCCGCGAAGGAAGACCAATTAAGGTTGATGGAAATCCAGATCATCCTGTTAACAAAGGCAAGATTTGTGCAAAGGGACAAGCAAATATTTTAAATCTTTATGATCCTGAGAGATTAAAAACTCCACTGATCGGAAGAAACTCAACATTTAATGAAGTTAGCTGGAAAGATGCTGATTCCGAAATTATCAACACTTTATTAGCAGCAAACGGTAAAGAGATTGCAATAGTTACAAATCCAATTACTTCTCCAACCGCATTAAAAGTTCTTGAAGATTTTAAAGCTAAATACACATCTACAAAAGTTTATTCCTACAGTTTCTTTAATGATGACGTTAAAAATTCAGCCTATAAAAAAACTTTTGGAGCGGGAAAATA
>CALLZX010000363.1 GCA_937858935.1 uncultured Ignavibacteriales bacterium
TGTATCAGGGAGAGTAAAAAATGCGAAAACTGCTTAAAATCGCAATCTTCGCATATTAAAAAATAGCTGCGGAGAGTCAGGGATTCGAACCCCGGAAGGACTTGCATCCTTAACGGTTTTCAAGACCGCCGCATTCAACCGCTCTGCCAACTCTCCGTAATACCAAATTTTAGAACAAATTTGAGTAGTAAATATAATCATACTTGCTGTTTCTACAAACTGATTTTGGCTATCTTAGAATTAATATTCATAAGATTTTTAGTATGGAACTAAAAAATATATCACCTTTTTTTCATCTGCTTTCTAAGGAAAGCTCGTCAATTATCAAAAAGTACTTTCGCACTTCTATTAATGTGGAAAGAAAATGTGATTTTTCTCCAGTTACAATTGCAGATAAACTTGCAGAAGAAAAAATGAGAGAGTTGATAAAAAAAGAATTTCCGGATCACGGAATAATTGGCGAGGAGTTTGGGAAAGAAAATTCTGATGCTGAATATGTTTGGGTTCTCGATCCAATTGATGGAACTAAAAGTTTTATTTCCGGAGCGTTGAGTTTTGGAACCTTAATTTCCCTTCTTAAAAATGGTACACCAATCATTGGTGTTATTAATCATCCCATTCTTGATGAGTTTTTAATAGGTGATAATATTTCAGCGTTTCTTAATGGAGATAAAGTTCAAGTTAGAAAATGTAGTTCAATCTCAGAGACAACACTACTTACCACCGATCATCTCAATATTAAGAAATTTCAAAGTAAAAATGGTTTTGAAAATCTTATACAAAAAGCAAAACTTTATAGAAATTGGGGTGATTGTTACGGCTACTATCTTTTAGCAACAGGATTTGCAGATATAATGATCGACCCAATTATGAGTGTATGGGATTCAATGGCTTTGATTCCAATAATAAATGGGGCGGGGGGCATGATAACTGATTATCAAGGTAATGATCCAGTAAGTGGCAACAGTATTGTCGCATCAAACAAAATTATTCATGAAGAAGTAATAAGAATGCTGAATGAATAATAAATTTACCTAAAAAGAATAACTATAGTTATAGTTAAAATTGCAGATAGTGGTGGTAAAACTGTAAATTTTTCAGATCTGAATATTAAAACCATTGTTACAATCCATAAAAAGAAAATAGAAAAATCGCTAAATAAAAATAGTCTGTTTATTGGTGGTATTGAACTATTAATAAATCCATATTTATAAGTAAGAAACAATGGATTTATTAGAGCAATCAGTGTTAAAAAAACAATGGCTGCAAGTATCCCAAATTTTTTATAATTTTTTCCATCATTAAAAAATTCTAAACCAGTTCTTACAATTAAAATCAGTCCTAGATAAAAAAGTAAGTGTTCTAAAATACTTACTACAACCGGGATCTTACCAAAAAAAGTTAGTTCTACTTTTTGATTATCAGGTATAATGTACTTTTTATCTCTGTGATAAAGTTCAGCAAAGTAAATCAGTTTATTTTCCGGTTTAAGTGAAGTAATGCTTGCTGATAAAAGTAAATCTGATTTTTCCATTTGAGCCGATTGCCAAAATGTATCTTCCTCACTTTTCCAAAATATTTTTCCGGTTAATTCATTTACATCGGTTCGTATAAAAGTATTAAAATCATCATTACCATAATGACTCTTTTCAAATCGGTATGAAATTTTCTTACCATCAATTCCGAAAGTTCCTGAAATAGGATAGTCATTATCCAAAAGATTTGACAAATAAATAGATAAGAATGTTATTACAAAAGCAGCAATCCAAAGAACAATATTGTTTTTTTTCATTTATTAAATTTTATGATTTTGTAAAACAAATCTATACAGAAATATTAGATGAGGAAAGCAATAAACAAAAAAGCCCCGAATAAATCGGGGCCAAATTAAAAATATTGCGATTATAATGAAGTACCCATTTTAAACCTCATGTTTACAAATATTTTTGAAAAACCAATACTACCATCATCTAATCTGGAAATGCTTGCTGAGGGTCCTATTGCAAAGGCACTGAAACCCCATCCTTCCATAATCTTTTGAACTAAAAGATTTATATTGTATTGAGGCTCGCGATATTTACTTCCTGGCATTCCATCAAAACTAATATCAAAAGTACTACCGGCAAGAGATGCTTCGCGAAGAGCGAATCCAAAATGCCATTCATCCAGATACTGAGAAACATAAACTCTGCCCCTTGTTGAACCAAGGATAGATAAAGGATATCTAAATTCCCAGTTTAGAAAGGATTGCTCATTATCAATAATTCTTGCCTGGTATTTTATTGATGAATCTGGATTTAGAACAGTGGTTCCTTCGTTAACATCAAGATATCTATTACGTCTATCATCACTTATCTTTGAAGTTGCTGCGAAATATCCAAATTCAAAAAAGTTACCAAAAGGCAACACATAATTAAACTGGTAGCCTTCACTGAAAATTGTATTATTATGATTTTGAGTTTTAACCGCTTCAATCATTGCATCAATGTGACTAAAAATACCAGCCCTGACTCCAAGTATATGAAAATTAACTTCCATCATATTTGTTTCAAGTGCACCAGAATATGGAGTACCAACACCTAAAGATAATCCAACATCTTGTTTTAATGACAAGCCAAGCCTTTCACCACCTTGAAGTTGAAAGAAGGGATTTATGTAACCAAGAGTAGGGGATATCTGCATCTTCGTGGGAGGCTGTGCTACCTTACTTATTCTGATTTTTTGAAATACTCTGGTGAATACACTTCCATAATTAATATCTTCTTCAAGATTTAATTTAAATGGATAAGTAATAATTCTTGCTCTTAGTTCTGGTGGGACAGCAAGAAATGGATACAAAACACTTTTTATTGAAATAGTTTGATTGTTAGCATCTCTCAAATCGACTACTATCTCAGCTTTAGGATCAGGTGGATCTATAAAGAGCGCTGACTGAATATTGATGAACAAACTATCATCAAGCGGTTCCATTTGATAATATCTGATTTGTTCTTCTTCTTCCTGAGCAAAGATAGAATTAAATCCGAGAAGGAATACAAGAGTTAAGAATACAACAATTAATTTGGATGCTTTCATTTTATTTTTATACCTGAATGATTAATTAGAAAACTCTGTAAAGAAGAACGAGTCGCCAACCTGAACCCTGTCTTTTGATTTTTCATCAACAGCTGTGAAGAAGAAATTAACTTTATATCTTCCATCAGATTCGCGCAGATTGCCGTTTTTATCCAGCCAGCTGTCAAAAGCACTTTCTGTTGATGCAATTTTTAGAGATACATTATAAATTAAATTTCCATTACTGTCCTTTGTTGGTCCGGATACTGAAATGGGGCCTGCATATGTAACTTTAAGCTGATCCGGTCGTTGATCAATAATGGTAACTTTAAAAGCTGTTATACGCTGCAAATCTTTTACATAAATATCTGCGGAATTCATTTTAGTTGTAACACGTTCGATTTTGATTTCAGGTGCTTTATTAGGCAGAACTTTTATTCTTTCTTCCTGAGATCCGAACTTTATTATCACTTCGGTTTGATCTGTAAGATCGAATTTCTTTTCTTGCCCGGCTGGTACAACAGCTATTGGATTATTCATATTTCTGGGGTCATAAATGTTTGCAGGAACAGTTCCAGTGTTCCTTGCAATATTCCAGGTATGCTGTATGTATGTTTGTTTTGCTGAAATAGGAGATTGAAGCAGTGTCTGCTCTTCAACAATTTCTTCTTTCTTTATCTCATCCTCCTTAGGAGGCGGAACAAAATCTTTTAGTGTTTCTAATTTTTTGTTAAGAGCAGCTAATTGCTCTCTCATTTGTTCGTTTTCAACTACTACGTTTGGATCTATCTTGATGGAGAAGTCTATACCAAGAGCATAAAGAGAATCTAATACTGCCATCAGAGAATCTCTTACCTCTTTCTGAACAGTATCCTCTTCCAATGCAACCCTTCGTAAATCAAGATCAGCTCCTTTAAGCGCAAGTACTGTAATTACAAAAATGTACAATACCTGGTAGATAACGAATTTACTGTCTCTGTTTTTATTTATCATTTTTTAAAATCTTTTTATTTCTTAACAACAATTGCTTCTAAATGTTTTAATCCAGCTAATGTCTTTTCATCACCGAGTGAATGAGATGCCTGGTTTATAGAATTTGCTAAAGTGCTAAGCTCAGATATTTTTTGTGAGCTTACCCCTTCAATCTGATTAATCTTTTCGGCCAATGTACTGATTGACATAAAATTCTTGTTCATTATTTCACTAAGCTTTGCTGATTGTTCAACAAGTAGTTTAAACTTCTCTACATCTGCAAGTGATAATTCAGTACTGCCAGCTCCGGTATTTCCTTGATTAAGCTGTCTTAAAATATTCTTTGAATTTTCTACTTGAATTCTTGAAAAATATTTATCTCTTATATCAGAAACGTGATTAACCACTGATTGAAATTCAACACCTAGCTGATCCATAACAGGTTCAAACAATTTTCCAAGCGCCAGCACAATCAAAGCCTTTACTTCAAACGGAACTGACAATCCTAAGAATATCTCTTCACCAAGTTTTATACTTATTAAAAGTATAGCTGCACCTATAAGTGGTAGTGCAGTTGCCAAACTATCTATTACGCTTGTGTAAGAATTAATAATTCTATCAATAGTGCCGCTTGCAGGTGTTCTAATAATCTCTAACTTAAGTTTATTGTATGCAAGAAATGCAAGTAAAATAAAAATCGAATAGACAGCTATGGGTAACCACCAAAATCTAAATGGTTCAATATCTCCCGTTGCCGGCTGCCAAGATGGGAATAAAGATCTTGCTAGGTCTATTGTAATATTACCTAAAATTGGAACTTCGGATAAATCTAAATAGAAAGAAATGAAAAGTGCAATTAATGAAATCATTGCAGGTTTTAATATTACTGTAAATTTAATATTTCTTACAGCCGAGCGGGTATACTCCTCGAGTTCAAGTTCAAGTTCATTATTTGCTACATCAGGATTCAAAAGATTTTTTGTTGTGCTATCTTTTGGTTTTGTTATTGTATTTGACATCAGACTCCTCGATATTTCTTTGTAAAACTTTGTTATAGAAAATGCTCAAAAATTAATTTAGCTAACCAAAGTGGTTCTTGTTATTGACAATTATCATACCAATGATCCTTTTAATTATTTAAATGTGGTTAATTTTATTATTTAATTGCTATTTTTTTCATTTTCAAAAACTTGTTTTAATACAAGATATTTAACTATTTACTCTCTTAGTTTAATTCTAAAACTAAAAATATTGAATTACCAGACAATTATTCATTCATCTCAAATAAAAAATTTAATAAAGATGTGCAACATTCTTGAATAGGTTAAAAATTCTTTACAATTCCGTAATTATTACCTGATGAATTTTGTTAATATTATCAGTTCTTTAATTATCAATTAACAATAATATTCATTTATCTTTGATGTAAGAATATTATTTGTTTTTTAACTCTTAACGATTTATTGAATAATGAAAATATGCAGCAACCCAAGATTGCTTGAAATAAATGCACGTATTTGGATAAGACGTTTTGGCCAAGATTTTACTCTTGCATCAGTACCGGATGATCAAATAACCAGGTGGAAAGAACTTGGTTTTGATATGATATGGCTGATGGGAGTTTGGGATAATAATAAAGACGTTATAAATGAATATTGTTTTGAACCTGAATTAATATCATCATATAACAGCGCATTAAAAGATTGGCATAAAGATGATGTAATCGGTTCACCTTATTCAATTGATCGATATGAAATAAACCCTTTGCTTGGTACAAGAGAAGATCTTTTATCTTTTAAGAAAAGATTAAACAATGCAGGAATAAGTCTTATACTTGATTTTGTTTGCAATCACTTTAGTGCAAAATCATCATTAATCTGGTCTAACAAAGAAATATTTTTAACTGCAGATGAATTCATTTTTAAAAATGATCCATACACATTTTATCCTTCCCCTGCTAATAGTAAAGAATATCTTGCTCACGGACGCGACCCGCTTTTTCCGCCATGGAAGGATACTGCTCAAATAAATTTTTATAGCAGAGAAGCACGAAATTATCTTACTTCTGTATTAATTGATTTGACAGATTTATGCGATGGTGTTAGATGCGATATGGCAATGCTGCCGTTAAATAATATTTTTTATAATACATGGATTGGCGTTCTAAAAAAATATGGTTTTGAAAAACCTGAAAAAGAATTTTGGGAAGATGCTATTTCCCAGGTAAAGATTAAAAGAAATGATTTTATTTTTATTGCAGAAACTTATTGGGATCTTGAATGGCAGTTGCAAAATCTGGGATTTGATTTTACTTATGATAAGCGTTTAACAGACCGACTTGCCGCAGGTGCTATTCATAGTATTAAAGAACATCTTCAAGCAGAAAAGGTTTATCAGGAAAAATCGGTTAGATTTTTAGAAAATCATGATGAAGATAGAGCAATTGTTAAACTTGGCAGGGAAAGATCTATAGCAGCGGCTGTTATTATAAGTACGATTCCTGGAATTACTTTTTATTTTGATGGTCAGTGCGACGGCAAAAAAGTAAAATTGCCTGTGCAGCTTGGCAGAGAACCTGAAGAAAAACAAGACGAGAAGATAAAAGAGTTTTATCGTAATTTATTTAGAATTACTAAAGCTGATATTTTTAGAAACGGCACATGGAAATTGCTCGAAACAAGTCCGGTAGCTGACTCCGATTTGAGTTATGAAAATTTACTTGCGTGGGAGTGGCGATTAGAAAATGAACTGCGTATTGTTGTTGTAAACTACAACCATTCTACCTCACGATGCAGATTAAAGTTTAATATCCAGTCAAAATCTGATGATATTGTTTTAACCGATCTTTTAAACAATGTAACATATAAACGCTCCGTAAAGGAAATTTCTGAAAAAGGATTGTTTGTTGAACTTAAAACCTTTAACAGCCACATATTTTCATTTAACGAAACAGGTTCCGACCAAACAGCAATATAGAAAACGAGTTTTAGGAATAATTTCTACCCCAAGTTTTCTTTTAATTTTAAGCATTCATTTTTAAGTTAACGAAACCAAAAAATAATTAAGGCATCATACAGGTTAAATTATGGCAAAAAAAAATAGCAATATAAATCGTGAAAGAAAGATTGGGAAACAGGTTATCGAAAAAAAACCTGGTATGGACCCGAAATTAAAAAGCACAATATGGACTGTAATTACGATTATTGTTCTGGTTGTATTTTTTATAGTTAATAATACCAGAACCGAACCAGAAGAAGGTCCTTATCCGCCCAATTACATACCTGCACAAAGTAACTCAACAAAATAAATCCTAAAAAGAAAGGTAAATGATAATCATGACAAAAATGTTTTTAGTATTACTGATAGCTTTTAGTGTAAACTCATTTTGTGTTGATAAAAATACAAGTAATACAAAACCTGGTGATGCTGAAACAGCAGTTTTAAAACTTGATGAAAATAAAGCTCCTGACTTTGCTCTAAAATCCTTTGATGGAAAAATTGTTAAACTTTCTGATTATAAAGGGAAAGTTGTTATAATTGATTTTTGGGCAACCTGGTGTCCGCCTTGTAGAAAAGGAATTCCTGATCTTATCTCTATACAGAATGATTATAAAAATGATGTTGTTATTATTGGAATTTCACTTGATGGCGAAAAAACATTAAAAGATGTTCCTGGTTTTGTTAAAAGCTATGGAATTAATTACCCGATTGTTTATGGTGATGATAAAGTTGTAGCTGCTTACGGCGGAATTGAAGGAATACCTACAGCTTTTGTAGTTGATAAAAAAGGAAACGTTGTTGATAAGCATGTAGGACTTGTTCCAAAAGATACATATGTAAACAAAATAAAAGAGTTGCTGAAATAGTTTATTTATAAGTCATTGCGAGAAGTCCTTGAGTAAGCAATCTATTGTTTGGATTTAATAATTAGATTACTTCACTTTGTTCTTGATGACAGAGCATTTAAAACAAAAAATCCTTATTCATAAAGTTGAATAAGGATTTTTTTTGATTCGTATCGTCTACTAAAATCTTAAATACCGCTTCTTAAGAATCTAGGTTCTTCTAAAGTTAACATAATAGAAATTCTGTGTGAGTCATCCAATCGCTCGGTAGCAGATTCATTAAATCTTGCAAATGAATAATCTATATTAAGCTTAGGTAATTTAACACCCGCACCAATTGTAAATTGCTTTACATCATTATAGCCGCCGCGCACATAAATCAAATTCTTAAAAGTATATTCTAAACCAGCATGCATATCAAAACTAACAGGGCCTAAATTAAAGTTTGATGCAAATTGTCTGTTCTCAAATCTAATATCAAAATCTAAAGCAGGCATAATGTATCCGCCAAGAAATTCCACAACTTTATACGCTGCGCCGACTTTTAGAGTAGGGGAAACAAGTTCATTTCTTCCTGTACTCCAGGCTACGAGTGTTGTTGTTGCATCCTGCAGGTTGGCACCAAGGAATAAATTTTCCATAGGAGTGTAATAAGCACCAACATCAAAACCAATTCCGGTTGCGCCAAACTCAGCTAAATCTCTTCTTATAATTTTGGCATTAATTCCCCAGTAAAAATCCTCGGTTTGTCTTTTTGCAAAAGTTAAATAAAATGCCCAATCCTGATTACTGAATTCTGTAATCCTGCTGTAATCAAGTCTGTCATCTCCAATATCAATTATTCCATCGCCGTTAGCATCGTAAAGTGCGTTACGTGTATCGGGAATTCCATCAACACCCAACCTCATTACACTTAAGCCAAAACTCATATCATCTTGAAAAGGGATTGCAACTGCACCGTAATCGTAATTAACAAGGTTGCCAAACTGCTCCGAGTGCATTAAAGCAAGCTGTGGATAGTTAATATTTGCAAGACCTGCAGGATTGTAATAACCCGATGTAACATCATTAGCAACAGCAACAAAAGCGCCGCCCATACCAAGAGCACGGCCGCCAACGCCAAGTGCCATAAACTCACCGGCATATTTTGCAATTACCGTTTGAGCCTGTAATGAAGAACTAAGAACTATAAGAGTTGTGAGAAGAAAAGCCGATTTTTTGAACATAAATTGTAACTCCTGTTAGCAAAGGATATAAACTTGATGGAGAAAATTGAGAATTTGAGATATAAAGTCAAGGCTAAATTAATTAGAAAGAATTTATTATTTCAATAATCCCGGTAAAACTTAATAATTATTCAACTATAAATGAATTACTTAAAATTTCACTACTCCAATTGCCGGCTTGATTGAAGGAGTAAGGTATTCTGATTCTAAATGTACCATTTTCGCTGAATGTTATACTGTCTGCGATTGTTTCTAAATGGTCAATGGTCAAATCTATTCCCGGACATAAAGCAAGGCATGGCAAACCAAAATTACTATGCTCAACCCAGTTTTCATTTTCATTTTTATCAATATAAAATGCTACAGATGTGCAGCAGCTGGCAAGATGCGCCGTTGATGAATTGAAATTGTTTATAGTAAAATTTATCATTTCACCATTTGAATAATTGGATTTATTTGTTTGCACTAAAAGTTTTTGTTCAACATTATTTGGATCTTCTGAACAGCCATAAAAACTTAGTATAAAAACTAAAAGATAGAACAGCTTTTTCATTTCCTAAATCCTTCTAATGTTATTGGAGCATAGCTTTTTTAAACTTTAAAAAAGAGCTTGTAACAGATACAATTTCCATTGTATAATTTTCTGTGCCTCCCCAATATCCAACTGTAACTTTCAGTTCTTTATCAGACAATGATTCCCAGTTTCCCTGATAATTATCGTAAACAACAGGCGGAGTTCCGCACCAGCCGACAATTTTTCTTTCTACAAATGCACCGTTATCAAGTATTACTAAACCCGAATTATCATTCTCTAATTGAAAAGATTTTTCCATTGTATAAAAATCATTCTCATAAGAACGGTAAACCCACGTCCCTTCTAAATTATCAGGAATACTTTCTACAACTGGATTTTCTGAGCAGGAAGTTAATAACAAAATTATCGGAATGACTAATAAATATATTTCTACCTTTTTCATACTCTATACCTTTATCGCTTTACATAAACTTAGAACATATTTCAGAAAATATCAAAGCACTTAGTTCGCAATCCATAAAATGGATTGAACAATATTTCTATATCCTCTTGCCTGCCCGCCGTAGCGGGACTTTGTACTTATTAAAGAGGTTATACCGCATTTAAAAAAATTAAACTTTTTGCTCTTTAGTTTTAATTCCTTTGATGAGAAGCCATAGTGTTATTGAAATCTCTCCAATTGCTACAAGCAAAAGTGTGGGATATTTTACAAATGAACTGTAGTTAGGGAAAAGTATGCCTATAGTACTATCAATTATATAAGCAAATCCACCAACTAGAAGTAATATTCCGAAAATGCGCGGAATAAATTCTGATTTATAAACCAATAGACCGAATGGTAAAAGCCAAAATCCCCAGAACATTTCCAGTGATAGGGTTCCGTAATTATTAATCTCAGTAAATAGCATTGCCAAATCTTGTCTTTGATTTAGTTCGAATGTCTTTAAAATTTCGCCCTTTAAAATCATAAGTGAAGTAATATTGAATGCTTCCATTATAAATACAAAAGGAATTTGAACTATAACTAATGCAAACATTATCTTAGCCTGATGTTCATTTACTGATTTGAGCAGGCGGTAGAGAACCAAAACCAAAAACAAAAATATTGTATTACTTATTATATCGTTAAGAACACCAGTACGAAACAATAGTTCATTGGAAATCATATTTTTGGCTGTCGAGATAGAATCACCAGGGACAATAATTTGCGATGGTATATACATAACACCAAAAACACCCGTTATAATAAGAAATAAATACAGTAAGCCAGCAATTCTTGCAGTGTTCTTGAGCAGACCAGAATTCATTTCCATAAAATCAGTTCCTTAATTTTAATGATTATAACTTTTGTAAACTTTTAACTTTATATTCTTTTTTAATAGCAATCCAATTTTTCATAGC
>CALLZX010000364.1 GCA_937858935.1 uncultured Ignavibacteriales bacterium
TTTAATAAATCCTTTATATTCTTTAATGAAATTGCTGTTTGGAATGCAACATTTGGATTTTCATCATTTAGTAACGTAAAATAATCTTTTATGTTTTCTTCTGGATAAGATGTCATAAAGTAATGGAAATAGTGAAGTACATTTGTTAAATCAATATTCAATAGTATTCTATTTAGTTCACTCACACTATTGATGAACAAATTTGATTTATCAGCTTGCCAATTTCTCTTAATGTTCATCAAAGTATATTGTTTAATCTTTGGATCGTCTTCAATCCCATTTTCTCCGACGAAGCAGATTTGAAATAGAGTCTGAATTTGAGCATCGGTAAGACTGTTATTTCCGCATCTCGCTAAAGTAAATAATGCTTGTTCAATCCTAGATTTTGTAGATAGTTGATGAGTTATTTCATTTTCCAAAATTGATTTCGCATCATCGCTTTTTATTCCCCTAATTTGAAACTGAAGAATCGCTTCAGAAATTCCTTCATAAGGAAATATTGGTCCATCGAATGAGTTATAAAATTCAACAGCTTTTTTTAGATCATTTTCACTTCCAATCTTTCCAATAGCAAATAATATTTTTGGATAATACTCAAGTGGGGGAGAGGAATGTAAATATTTCCATAGGAAATTTATAGATTGCTCACAATTTCCAATTTGAGCAAGAGCAAAACATACTTCACTTCCATATTCATTTAAATCTAAATTAATTAACTCAGGAACGAATGAAGTGTCTTCACTTTGAGCAATGCTTAAAATTGCCGCATTGATCTTTGTACTATCATTTGAGTTTAGATATTTTGAAATGATTTGTTTATCAAAACTTCTTTCATAAGTTGTTTTGATTAGATCATACATTGTGGAATCAAATTGAGCAAAAATAAATTTACTCAATATAAATATGAAGATGAGGACTCGCATTTATTCCTCAATAATAATTAGAACAGATTTATTAACAATCTTTCTGCCAGATTCTATATTTTTTATATGCAGTGCCACCCATTACAACGGCTCCGCGATTCATCATATCATTATCTTCTAATATCCAACTGGCTTCGCCCAAATCAATTCCAACAGCATGAGCACGATTTACAATTTCCCAATAGAAAACAGCATCCAATCCTTTTTTCTGATGTTCAGGAATAATTCCAAGCGTGATTATCCTGGCCCATTTAATTCTTTTCTTTTCAGTAAATAGTTTTATAAAATTAAATGGCAGTAATCTGCCGTTCATTTGTTTAAATACATAATTATAGTCGAGCATTACAAGTGCAAAACCAACTAGTTGATTATTGATTTCACCAAACAAAACCAGCGATGGTTCAACCAGTGGTTTTAAGTCTTTTGCCATAGCATCTATCTGCGCATCCGTCATTGGTATGAATCCCCAATTTGGTGCCCAAGCTTTGTTGTATACAATCTTTACTTTTTCCAATTCTTTTGCAAAGTTTTTCATATCAAGCTGAGATATATTAAGCTTGTATCGATCTCTAGCTAACTGCTGAACTCTTTTTAATTTTTCAGATCCCATTACTTTGTGATTTTCAAGTTTGTATGCAAAAAGATCTTTTGCTTTTGTCATTCCATAATTTGCACAGAGGTCTAAATAATATTTGGGATTGTAGGTCATTAATAGTCTTGGAGAATCTTCAAATCCTTCAAGCAGCATTCCGTACTCATCATTACTTGATGGATTAGCAGGGCCAAGCATTCTTGTTAATCCTTTTCCTTTTATCCAATTTTTTGCTGTATCAAATAAAGCATTTGCAACCTGTTGATCATTTATACATTCAAAGAATCCAAAGAAGCCGGAATTATCATTATGATGTTTTAAATGAATATCATTTTTGATTGCAGCAATTCTGCCAACAATTTCACCATTTCTAATTGCCATAAAATAATCGGCTTGTGCATTCTGAAAGAAAGGATTTTTTTCTTTACTAAGTAAAGTTTTTCTTTCCATAATTAATGGTGGAACCCAATATGGATCATTCTTATAAAAATTCCATTGGCATTTTATGAAAGTGTTAAGATCAGATTTTGTTTCAACTTTTTTAATTTTTATTTCTTGCATACATAATCCTATATAAAAAAAGCATACTCGTTTGAGTATGCTTTATAATAAATTAGTTTGATCCTAAATAAGTCCTATTTCTTTTCCGGCTTTTTCAAAAACATAAAGAATTTCATCTAAATGTTCTTTTTGATGAGTTGCCATATAACTTGTTCTCATCATCTGTCTTCCAGGAGGAACTCCAGGTGAAATGAACACATTTACAAAAACACCATGATCATAAAGATATTTCCACATCTGAAAAGCTAATGAATCATCTCCAACTATAACTGGAACAATTGCGGTTCTACCTTCAATAATATTAAAACCTTTTTCTTTAAGATTTTTACGCATATAGTTTGCATTAGAAATCAACATATCAACGCGCTCTGGTTCAGCTTCCAGAATATCCAAAGCAGCAAGAGCTGATGCAACAGAAGCAGGTGTTGGTGATGCACTGAAAATTAATGCAGGTGAAAAATGTTTAATAAAGTTTATTACTCTTTCGGAACCAGCCACAAATCCGCCTAATGATGCAAAAGTTTTACTGAATGTTCCCATTGTTAGATCTACTTCTTTTTCAAGATTGAATTCACTTGCCGTTCCTCTGCCGCCTTTACCAATAACACCAACTGAATGTGCATCGTCTATCATTACACGTGCACCATACTTTTTTGCGATTTCAATCATTCGTGGAAGATCAACAATTTCTCCGCCAGTACTAAATACACCATCTGAAACAATCAGTTTTCCAGAATCAGCGGGAAGTTTAGAAATTGTTTTTTCTAAATCGTCCATATCATTGTGTTTATATCTAACAAGCCCGCCCATAGCGCCTTTAGTCATTAAAGTTCCGGCAACTATACAAGCATGATTATCTTTGTCTGATATAACAAAATCATTTCTTTGAACTAAAGTTGGTATTACACCTTGAGCGGATTGATATCCTGTACTGAAAAGCAGAACAGCTTCTGTATTAAAGAATTTTGCTAATCTTTTTTCCAATTCTATGTGTAAATCAAGAGTTCCAGTTAAATAACGTGAACCAGAACAACCAGTACCGTATTTTTCAACAGCTTTAATAGCCGCCTCTTTAACATGCGGGTGGCCTGTTAATCCAAGATAATTATTAGAACCAGCCATTATAATTCTTTTACCTTCTATCTGAACAACTGGTCCTTCATTTTCCTCAATTGGTCTGAAATAAGGATAAATCCCCAATGCTTTAATTTCATCTGCGCGTGTAAATTCATGACACTTCTTGAAAATATCCAAAAATTCCTCCTGAACTAATGTGTATTTAGAAAACTGATTCGACTTTTTATTAAATTGTAATCAAAAATTATAGCTATTTACCCTTAAAAACAAATAAACTCAATTATGCAAACTCAAGAGATAGCAGTAGTTACAGGCGCAAATGGATTTGTTGGAAGTCATCTTGTTGATAACCTTTTAGCCCAAGGATTGAAGGTAAGATGTATTGTAAGAAAATCGAGCAATCTAAAATGGTTGGACAAAAAAGATGTCGAAATTTTTGATTCTGGATTATTTGATAAAGAAGGGTTAAGAAAAGCTTTTAAGGATGTTAACTATATTTTTCACGTTGCCGGAGTTGTAAAATCAAAAACGAAAGAAGGTTACTTTGAGGGAAATGTAGAAACCACAAGAAATCTACTTGAAGTTGCTCTCGAAAATAAATCAACAATAAAAAGATTTTTAGTAGTAAGTAGTCAAACTGTTTCTGGTCCATCAACATTAGATAAACCGGTTAATGAAGAAACGGAATGTAAACCGATTACAACATATGGAAGAAGTAAACTTGCTGAAGAAAAATTAGTATTATCATACAAAGATAAATTACCCATTACAATTTGTCGTGCGCCGGCAGTTTATGGGGAAAGAGATACTGAAATATTTATTTACTTTCAGACTTTCAGCAAAGGATTAACAACAACAATTGGATTTAATAAAAAAGAACTTAGTCTTATACATGCTGTTGATTTAGTAGAAGGATTTTATCTTGCTGCAATGAGTGAAAAAGCAAAAGGCGAAATCTATTTTATCAGTTCAGAAAAGTATTACACGTGGCAAGAAATAAATTCAATCACTTCAAAGATATTGAATAAGAAACCAATCATAATTAAAGTTCCCCATTTTTTAGTTTATACAATAGCAGCAATTGCACAGTTTTTTGCAATGTTTAGCAGTAAACCTGCAACATTAAATATCGAAAAAGCAAAAGACATTACTCAGCAATATTGGACGTGCAATACTTCAAAAGCTATAAATGATTTTGGATACAGACAAAAAATTTCAATTGAAGAAGGTATAAGAAGAACTTGTGATTGGTACAAACAAATGAAGTGGATTTAACTAATTATCCAAAGCACCTTCATCGATCCAAGTTTTTATTCCTTGTATTTGATTTATTGTGAGTGGTCTAGTGTATCCTACTACTGGCATTGGTGATATTCCTGCTCGGCCTTCAATCGCCCAAACTAATCTGCTTAAGTCTGGTTCACCAGGAAAAACAATATTATAATCATTGGTTACGCCAGACCAAGTAGACAGATCAATACCATCTGAAGGGTTAGGCTGGGCGTGACATCCGGAGAAAGCACATTTAACTTGAAAAACCGGATAAATATGCTCTGCAAAGCTAACGTTAGTCGCTGGAATAGGTTTATTATCAACGTTTTCGTTAGTTAGAGTATCATCACAACTTTGGAGAAATATA
>CALLZX010000365.1 GCA_937858935.1 uncultured Ignavibacteriales bacterium
TTTTAGTATGGCAATTAGAAATCCAAATGCAACTTTTATTTCATTTCTTCAAATGGCCGGGATAATGCTTGTTCAAATAATTGTTGCGGGAGTAATTGCATACATAGCAATTTACCTGGCAATAAACCTTTATACACATCTTACAAAAGATTTGGATGAACTTGGTGAAATAAAGAACAACAACATTGCAGTAAGCATAGTTCTTGGGGTTGTAATAATTTCAATTTCTCTGCTTATGCAGCAAGGTATTAAATCTATTCTTGATGCTTTGATTCCTTTCCCCTCTATATCTTTAAAAGATATTGGATTGTAACTCCCTATGAAAAAAGGATGTGCTGCAAGTTTTGGATGTTCGGGAATAATTGTAATAATTCTATTTGCCATAATTATTGTTGATTTTATTTCTGAGCTTGATTTCAGTTTTGAGGGATTTGAAGAAACCAGCAGCGATTATTCTTTTCAGGTGGATACGCTTGGTAACCAACCTATCATTAAATCTGACTTTAAATGGAAATTCACTTCGTCATCTTTTGGAAGAAAAAATTATAAAATTTCTTTTCATCTTCTGGAAAACGAAGTTAAAAAAGCTCTGGCATATATGGATGAAGTTGCAAATCTAAATTCACGGGATTTAAATATTGATCCAAAGTATAAGAGTGACCAAGTGTACTTTGCAAAACTAATGTGGCATGAAATTTATAAACGAATCTATTGGCAATCGTTTGATAAGTTTAATAACATTTTAAAAGGATTTGAAGAAGTATTTAAAATTGAAAAAATGAGCGATCGTGACAAAGTTTATTTCATAATTTCTTTCGTGCAGAACATAGAATATAAAAGACCGGGTGGAGAACTTGATTTGCTTCCGCCACTCGGAACTCTTGCAACAAGATTTGGTGATTGCGATACAAAAGCACTTTTACTTTATATCATTTTAGAAAAAGCTGGTGTTGATTGTGTGATGTTCTGGAGTTTTCAATATAAACACGCAATGCTGGGAGTAAATATAAACTCACGTGGTAAGTATAAGACACATAATAGTCGAAATTACTATTTTGTTGAAACAACTTATCCTGGGTGGGAGATTGGTGATATAGATCCGGAAATGGATGATTTAAGTATGTGGTATATCGATGATCTTGATTCTGATAAAATGAAAATAGATTTTAAATACAACGGAATAGATGACCAGCAAACTAAAGATGTAAACAGAATTAAAAGAAAGAACTTAGAAAACAATGATGGAAAAGATTCAGGGGAAAGAGATAAACCTTCTCCATCAATCAAATAATTATTTTTTTAGGTGCGCCGGGTTTAGATAATATTGAATAATCATTTCACCATCTTTAAGCGGATCTTCTTCAATTCCAGTTTCAAAGTTATTATCAACTTTTTTGGTTAACCTTGCAGCAGCATCACGAATCTCTTTTGGTATTGTATGATCTTCCTGAAGTCTTGCTAACATTGTTATTGCAGAAGCTCCATAGTTTCTGTTGGGATGAAATTCCAGCCAATGTTCAATTGCCATTCCACATGCTCGTCTTACACAAACACGAGTTTGTCCTATGTTACCAATTTCCTTTGCGTGCTCACCTTGTTTAAGTTCGGCTTTTGCAACATTATAAACTAAGTCTCGTTGTGTGCTCATAATTCAATCAAAAAAAGTTTGTCTGCTGGGGTTTTGTAAATGGAGTTTAATTTCGATCAAATGTTTTTCATTTGTTCGATTTAAAGATAAAGGTGGAAGGCTATCGAAGTCAAAGAATTGAACATCTAATGTTTCATCACTCGGTGTCGCTTCACCTCCAATAAGCTCACATAGAAAAATTATCTTAAATGCGTGAAAGAATTCTAATCTTCCACCGACTCTGTTTGCATCAAACACTCCAATTACTTTTAAAGGCTTTACATCAAATCCGCTTTCTTCTTTGCATTCTCGTATTGCAACTTCCGAAGGAACATCACCAACATCTGCCCAGCCGCCGGGCATTGCCCAGCAATTATCTGTGGATTCCTGCACTAACAAAATTTTTCCATCTTTAATTACCGCCGCGCGAACATCAATCTTTGGAGTAGCATAACCGGGATGTTCCATCAAAACTTTTGTGATTGATTCTTTTTCTAAAGTTGTATGATGTTCGATTATCTCTGCAGTTATTTCATTTAATCTTTTATAACGATTTTTTTCATAATCGGTAACTGCAAATGCGGCACCTGTTTGTGCGAGCTGTTGAATTTCTCTCGCAATCACCAGCCACTTGGTTTGTTGTTCTTCCATAATTCTAAATTCTTAATTGTTAAAACGGATTTGTTGCCCAAACAGTTACTTCAGGAATAAAACCTCTATCATCCATTTCTAAAGCTAATACTATTGTGTGTGCAATTTCTAAAGGACGTAATTTATTTTTTACTTCCGGTTTTTCATTTCGTTCAGTATCTCCAAATGCAGTTGTAACTTCACTTGGGTTAACAAGAATAACTCGGACGTTATACTTTCTTAATTCGGCTTGCCAGCATTGTGTCATCCCGCGCAGAGCAAATTTGGATGAAGCATAAACTGTCCCATTTGCAAATCCTTTTGTACCCGCAGTTGATGCTATGTTAATTATGTTGCCCGATTTTTGTTTCTTAAAAAGTTTAGCGGCTTCACTTGCCATAAGTGCGGCACCAAAAACATTTACATCATAAACTTTATGGAATGAACTCATATCGATTTCTGTAATTTCATTCCAGGCATCACCTATTCCAGCATTGTTAATTAAGCAATCAAGCTTGCCGAATTGTTTCACAAATAATTCATAAGTTTTGTGTACATCAGTTTCCACAGCAACATCTGCGTGGATTGGGAATGCGCCAATTTCTTTTGCAACCTTCTCTAACTTTATTTTATCTCTACCGGTGATTGCAACTTTGCCACCTTTTTCTTTTAAAAGTTTTGCTGTTGCTTTTCCGATCCCCGCACTGCCGCCGGTTACAAGAAATGTTGAATCTTTAATGTTCATTTGTGCCTCTTTTTTTAATGCAAAGTTAAGGAGAAATAAAGGAAAATTTTAAAGTAAATAAGTCGCTGCCTGATTTAAAACTAATCTGTTTGTTTCCAAACATAAATTCCTTTACTGTTGATATAATAGAACTTGTTATCATTTATAACTAAAGCTCTTCCACCATTAAATCCGTAGGCATAATCAAATTGGGGTTCAATTACTGTTTTACCTTCCGTATCAATATACCCCCATTTATTTGATATTAAAGCTGGAGCTAAGCCCTCAGAAAATTCGGAAATTTCATTAAATTTTGGTTGAATTACAATTTTACCCGAACAATCAATGAATCCCCACTTTCCATAATATTTTATTAGAGCTAGACCTTCAGAAAAAGATCTTGCATCATCGAACTTTGGCGGAATTATCATTTTATTATTTTGATCTATGTATCCCCATTTATTTTCCAGTTTTACCGGCGCTAATCCTTGAGAAAATTTGCCTACCGCTTCAAATTTAGGTTCAATTATCACCTCGCCATTTTTATTAATAAATCCTTTTTTTCGATCAATAGTAACGTTTGCTAGACCTTCAAAAAAATTGCCTGCATGTTCAAATCGACAAGGGATAACTAGTTCGCCTTCAAGATTCACATATCCATAGTTGTCTGAAATAACAAAGAACAAAAACATTTTTTTATCTTCCACCCATGCAAGACCTTCTGAAAAATTACCAACTTTATAATAAGCTGGTTCCATTACTACATTAAAACTGGTATCAATAAACCCCCATTTTGAACTTGTAAAAACACCTATTCCAGCTAATCTAACAGCAGCTTTCCCTTCCTGAAATTTTTCAGCTTCATCAATTCCCGATAGATATTTAGATATACTTTGAAATTCGTTCTTTGTATTTATGTATCCAAAATCATCAATAATAGAACTCCCTTTGTGAACATTTGAACCTTTTTTAACAAAAGCATATCCATCAGAAAACTGGCCAGCCTGTATAAATTGGGGTTTAATAATTTCAGTACCAGCTGAATCAATATATCCCCAAAAACCATTGTGCACTATAGGAAAAAGTATTTTTTGACTAAAAGTAGTAGGTAAAAATAAAAGTAGAATGAATGATATAACCAGGTTACATTTAGTAAACATCAATTTGTCCCTTTATATTATCGTTAAATAATAATTGCACTAAAAGCTGTTTCTATAAATTAAAAATTTTGCTTCTCTCTTAGTTTTTAGACTTCCGCAGGAATTACAAATCTGTTAATGATAATTACTCCCCGGATAGAGAATGTTAATTACTATTAGATGCACTCTGAAATAAATCAAATCGAATAACTTCCATGCAATGAATAACCCCGCAATTGTAAAAACCGGATTGCGAATAAAGCTGATATATTTTCTTCCTGTTTCTTCACTTAAATACATTGGTGGAATTGCACTTCCATCCAGAGGAGGAAATGGAATTAGATTGAATATAAAAAGTATAAGGTTCAGCGAGAACATAACGCTAATTATCTTCGCAAGAATTTCTGTCCAGCCTGCATCTACTCCCGCAACAATTCCGGAAATTGTAATAGTATCGGGTTGATAAAATATTCCAAATATAATTCCGATATGAATAATTGCTGCGGATATGATGAGTAAAATAAAATTTGAGATCGGTCCGGCAGCAGCCATAGCGGCGGCTTTCTTTGGGTAATCGTGTGCCCATTGCGGATTGTAAGGTGTGCTTGCCCATCCAATCATCCAGCCACCAGCAAGAAAGGAAAGCACAGGAACGATAACAGTACCAAATGGTTCTCGTTTTATATGCGGTACTGGATTTAAACTTACTTGTCCGATTGAATGTGCGGTACTATCACCCATTTTATGAGAAGTAAATGCGTGTGCTGCTTCGTGAAAAACAGTTGAAAATAAAAACACAACGTACCAGAGGATGCCGTCTGCAATGTTCATTAAAGCTACCCGAAATTAATTAAAACTTGGAGGTAACTTAACCTAATTGTTCGAATTGTTCAATCAGATGATTACCTTAGCAATAACATCTTCCTGATATCTGAATAATTTTCAATTTGTAATTTATAAAAGTACATACCACTTGCAAGTGATGAAGCATTGAAGGAAATTTCATAAGATCCTGCCGGTTTATATTCATCTACCAGTACTGCTACTTCATTTCCAAGAATATCATAAACTTTTAAAGTTTGATAACTGCCTATTTGAGTTTGCCAACTGATTTTTGTACCGGGATTAAAAGGATTAGGATAGTTTTGGAAAAGATTAAAA
>CALLZX010000366.1 GCA_937858935.1 uncultured Ignavibacteriales bacterium
TGCGGATTTATCTCCACTTTTTCTTTTATTATTACTTGCGCAGAAAGGTTAGAAGCTAGAAGCAAGAGGTAAAAAGTAAAAATAAGAAGCGAGAAGCGAGAAGCGAGAAGCGAGAAGCGAGAAGCGAAATCTTGTATGCTCTTCTTTGCTTGTCAAGAACTTTTATAACTAAACTTTTACCCATAAAGTTTTCTCCACTGTAAATATTTTTTCTGAAACAGAATCCTGCAACGGATTAAAAAGATAATAAATTTCTACTGTCAACGTATGTTGTAATTCAGCATTGGTCAATAGTTAGTTTACACTATTTTTAAAATAAAATGTGCGTTTTTGGTTCGTTTTTATTTGATAGCAGGCAAGAGTTAGTGATTAAAAATGAAATCACTGTCTCTAATCTACCCCAACTGAAAATTGAACATTGAACAGTAAAAATTTAAATTAAAACAGTATCGATCAGTTCAGGAATAAAAATAATCTTAGTGCATTTTCAAGAACATTCGTTTATTTTAGAATTAGTTATTAGTCTGTAATTTATTTTAGAAATTTCACCGGGTTCAATTATGAAAAAACAATTAACCATTTTTTTATTTCTCCTAATCAGCCAAACAATTTTACACGCACAAGGCAATCCTTTACCATTTGGCAGAACTACACTTTTTGCCGGTTCAGGTTTGTGCGAAGTTTGCCACACAAGTGATGGAACAGTTTTAACTGTTAATGGACAGGATGTTTCTATGGTTACTTATTGGCGTTCTACTATGATGGCAAACGCAAGTAAGGATCCTTTTTGGCGCGCTGTTGTTGCAGAAGAAGTTCACAGGTTTCCAACATTGCAGCAGACAATAGAAACAACCTGTACAAAATGCCACGCACCAATGGGCTACAAAGAAGCAATTTTTAATGGTCAGACAAATTATTCAATGGCAGAAATGAAAGCTGATCCTATTGCAAATGATGGTGTAAGCTGTGCAGTTTGTCATCAGATAAAGCCGGATAATTTTGGAATGGTTACTTCATATTCCGGACATTATCAAATTGATCCTGACAGCATAATTTACGGACCATATCCTGATCCTGAACTAAACGCTATGACTGAAATGGCTGCGTTTCTTCCTGTTTATTCAACTCATATGAATCAATCTGAATTGTGTGCAACCTGCCACACTTTGTTTACTCCGTATTTGGATAACCAGGGACAAATTGCCGGAGATTTTCCCGAACAAACTCCTTACATCGAATGGAAGAACAGTATTTATCCTGCACAAAATACTCAGTGCCAGGATTGCCATATGCCAATGATAACTGATTCCGTTGATATTGCATGGATTCCGCAGTCACATCAAGTTTATCGTACACCATTCTGGAAGCATTCTTTTGTTGGTGGAAATGTTTATATGCTTAATATGCTGAAAGATAATATTTCGACACTCGGGTTAACAGCTTCATCAGAAAATTTTGATTCCACAATAGCACGTGCAAAAGAAAATCTAACAGAAAAAGCTATTGATCTTTTTATCACTACTACTTATGAAAATAATTCCTTAAATGTTTTTGTGAAGATTGAAAACAAAACCGGACATAAAATTCCAAGTGGTATACCATTCCGGCGAATGTGGATACATTTAAAAGTTACTGATCCATCAAACAACATTGTTTATGAATCCGGCAAATGGGATGCTCAGGGAGAGATAGCCGGATTGGATGCCGATTATGAACAGCATTATGATTTGATAAACAACGAAGATGATGTGCAGATATATGAAGGAGTTATGGTTGATGTTGATAATGCAGTTACATACACTTTACTTCGTGCTTCATCTTATATAAAAGATAATCGCATTCCCCCAAAAGGATTTACTACAACACATCCGAGTTATGATACAACAGCAATTTTTGGCAGCGCTGTGTTTGATCCTAACTTTAATAAAGAAAATTCAGCTGAAGGAACTGGAAGTGATATTTTAATTATAGAATTCCTGTAACCAATGAAACAACATATAAAGTTTTTGCAGAAGTTTGTTTTCAAACAATCAAACCAAGAGTTGTTGAGCAGTTTGCAAGTATAAACGAACCGGATATAACCCAGTTTGTTGGAATGTATAATGCACTTCCTAATGTACCGTTTATAATGAAATCAGATTCATTAAGTGTCTTTGTTACTGATGTTGGTGATGATGTTAATACTTTAAAGGGATTTGAATTATCACAGAATTATCCAAATCCATTTAACCCGAGAACTCAGATTAGTTACCAGATTTCAGTTCCCAGCAAAGTTAGTTTAAAGATTTATGATGTATTAGGTATTGAAGTTGCAACACTTGTTGATGAATATAAATCCGTTGGGAAATATGAGATAAACTTTGATGCTTCATCTTTAAGCAGCGGATTGTATTTCTATAAACTTGAAGCTACAGCAAACAACAAAAATATTTTTAGAGAAGTTAGGAAGATGATCCTTTTAAAGTAATGTTAAATTTTTCAGGTTAAATGCTCAATGAATGTATTTTTGTTTTTGAACATTAAATATCGAGCACTGAACATTTAGCATTTACAAGGCGGTCTTCGGATCGCCTTTTTTATTTTCACGTCAATCTAGTCGGCAAATCTTAATAGAGTGAAATTTTTTAAATTCCAAAATTTCCTTTTAAATGTAAAACTTTACCTAACAACATTTTAATCCTTCCAAAAAACGCATAAAAAAAGCTAAATCAATTGTACAAAAGTTGATATAATAACTACTCAAACTGGAAATCAAATCACTAATTATCTATAACAAACAGAGGAGGCAAAATGCTTCGTAAAATATTTTTACTTGGACTAGCAATTATTTTTATAAGTGCAAACTTAACGGCTCAAAAAACAACTCCGCCTTTGGCCGCAAATCCAAAGTATTCACTTGGGATAATGACTGGATACACAGGTGGTTTCGGAATTAACGTTTCTGGAACTATTTCAGAATTTTCTTATGACATTCCTCTTGCGGTTAGATTTAGCGGCGGATATAACATTAGAGAAGCCGGCAATCCTTTGGATGCTAGAAAAGTTTTCATAAATGATAACACAGGTGGCGATCCTGCAGAATCGGCTCATTCATTTGATCTTCGGTTAGATTTTGCATATCCAATAAAATTGTTTTCTATAAGGAAATCGCTACTCTATGTTGGGCCAAGGTACTCAATGCATACTTCAACATTTGAGTTTGTTGGAGGCAATGAATTTTTTGATATAACAACTTCACAATTTGGAATTGGCGCTGGTCTTGAAACTCATTTTGGTATGAGCCCAAATCTTAGTTTAGTGTTCTCTGGGGGATTTGATTATTACTTTGATTCACAAATCGGGGGACATGATTCCGCTTATAACCCTGATGGAACTGATGTCAGCGGACGTGAAGATTATACCTATCAGGATGCTGATGATGCAATTAATCAACCAAAGTATGAGTTTAGATTTTTAGTTGGTTTAAATTTTGGTTTGTAGTGGATTGAAGTAAAAGACGTCTCGAAATATCGAGACGTCTTTAAATTTTTATATCATCTGATAAGAATCATTTTCTTTGTCTCGACGAAACTCCCTGCCTGTAATTGATAAAAATAAACTCCGCTGGAAAGTTTAGATGCATCAAAATTGACTTCGTAATTTCCTGCTGGTTTTTCATCGTTTACAAGTAATGCAATTTCTTTTCCTAAAACATTATAAACTAATAATTGCACGTTTTGCTTACTGCTTATTGTATACCGGATTCTGGTAGCTGGATTAAATGGATTTGGATAATTTTGTTCAAGTGAAAATTCTATCGGTATAGTTAAATCAATCTCAATAACATTTGAATAATCAAATGACCCATCAAAATCAATTTGCTTTAGCCTGTAATAAGATTTTCCAGCAATAGGATTTTGATCAGCAAAAGAATAAAATGATTTCTCAGTTGTTGTTCCGTTACCATTTACAAAACCTATGCTCTCCCACCCTGTCACACTGAGCGAAGTCGAAGTGTGATTCCCTTTTTGAATTTCAAATCCAGAGTTATTTAATTCCGTTGCAGTAATCCAATCTAAAATAACATTTCCATCAACAACATTAGCAGCAAATGAAGTCAACTCAACAGGTATAGAGTTAGAAAATGGCATAAATCTAACAAGACCTAGTGCAAGGCTATCTACATTATGAAAAATGTGATCTTCAATTAATGTAGAATCATAAACTCCCCAATCATTATTCTGCGCATATATTGGGTCAAGTGTGTTGTTATAAAGATCATAAACATTTGACCCTTGTGCATTTCCATAAATAATATTTAAACCGTTATCTGTTGTATCTGCATTTTCGATGTTGCCAAGATTTGGATTTGCACCTGGCTGTCCGCCTACACCTATCTGAATTGTAACGCCCCACCAATTGCCGTAAATTCTGTTTCTGGTTATGATTGGCGCTACAACAGCTGTACCATACGTATTTATTCCGCTTCCTGCAACCATCACATCCGGATTGATATTATTATTATAAATAAGATTATCGTGGATGTAACAAGTGATAGGATTACTTCCAGTCATTGCAATACCAAAACTATTATTATAAATCTCATTGTATGCAATTTCGGATGAGGAGGATGATCCGCCAATTAAAGTTGATATACTTATTCCGCCTGTTCTGTTAAACATGCCACCATAAATTTTATTATGCAAAATAGTTGGTGAATTATTTCCTTGCGTACCAATGGATATCTGATTTTTGGGGCTAGTGTTTTGTGAATTGTTATTAACGAATTCATTCCATTCAATCAACGGCGAGCAGCCCGTAGTCATTGTGATCCCATATTCATAACTTCTCTCAATTCTATTGTGTGAAATAATTGGACTGGAGTTGCTTGATAAATTTCCTCCTCTTCTGCACTTCCAAAGATATGAATTAGAAAGTGTTGGGCTTGCACCCAAACATCTTAATCCATAGTAAGCGTACTCAATTTTTGCATAGCTAATGGCACAAGCAGTATCAACAGAAGTATCCAAAAAATAAAATCCATTGTAAGCAGCACCTGTTGAATCTTGTGTTAAAGATGAAAAGATAATTGAATCTGTTACTGTCCCAACAGCCCAAAATTTTCCATTAACATCAAATCCGGATGTTGAACCTGAAAACATAACCGTTGTTCCAGGATTTATATAAACTCTATCATTTGCAGAGATAGTTATTTTATTAGTAATTGAATAATTTGGAAATGTTCCCGTTACAACTCCACCCGAGTTTGTAACTAGATCATCAAGGTTCCAGTTAACTCCAGT
>CALLZX010000367.1 GCA_937858935.1 uncultured Ignavibacteriales bacterium
TTTTCCCCAAAGTGGCAAATCCATTGGAGCTGTCATTACAATTTTTGCACGCGGAAAACTAAAAACTGTTCCACCTACTGAATCTTGCTCTAATGTTAAAAACTTCAGATTGTTTTTAGCTGCAGTTAGTGATGCAGATATACCGGCCGGACCGGCTCCGACAATAATTACATCGTATTTTGCTTTAGATATTGGATAAGATTTTTTTAAAAAATATTCAACAGCTTGCTTGCCTTGTTCTACGGCATTTTTTATTAAACCCATTCCTCCCAATTCCCCAGCTACAAAAATTCCTGGAATGTTTGTTTCAAATTCCTGAGAAATATGCGGAAGTTCAACTCCTCTTTTTTCAGTACCTATACAAAGCGTAATTGCTTCCACAGGACAGGCATGAAAACAGGCTCCGTGCCCTACGCACCTTGATGCATTAATAGTTTGAGCCTTGCCTCCACTAATTCCTAAAATATCATGTTCGGGACAAGCCTTAATGCAAGCACCACTTCCGATACAAATATCATAATCGATAACGGGATGCAATGAAACGGGTTCATAAAAACCGAGCTCTTTTGCTTTACTGGCTTTACTCAAAGTCCGCAGCGTGGCTAGTCTATTTTTTCTATGGTAAAAGTAAAATATTCCACCTAAAAGGAAGAATACCAGAATGTAAGCGAAAATATTTTCGATTAATTGTTCCAATTGCGTCAGTATTACAAAGTTATTAATTGATAATTACAAATAATTTCAAAAATTGTTCCTTAACACAAGCAACAATGCATACTATAGTTTATTTAAAGAGTTTTTTGCGAGTTCTGATGTTTTGTCTGTTGGATTATCCTTTATCAATTTAGTCCAAATCTCACGAGCTTTCTCTTTGTTGCCTTTGGTAGCTTCGATTGCACCAAAATTATATCTGACCATCGGATCATCAGGAAATAATTTCAGCATCGTATGAGTAATTTCTTCAGCTTTTACTAGATCACCTTTTGTATAATGCACAAACGTTATTGCAAAGTAGATGTCTTTTCGTTTTTGATCCTTATTAACGATTTTTTGATAATACAATAATGCTTCCTCAGACTTATGAGCTGCAGCTAGTAAATCTGCATACTCACGCAACTTTAATGTATCATTTGGATTTGCATCTACATCCTTTTTCATCACATCAATTTTATGCCTAACCTCCTCAGAAACATTTGAACCGCTTGGATCCTGCATCATGCCCTTATTAAGATTCTTATGCACATCATCCATTGGCATTTGTTTGTTTGTTATATCAACTTTTGTAGTTTCATCAATGCTGCTGGATTGAGAAACAACAAATAGAGTTATTACTACAGCAAGAGAAATTATTATATATAAATAAATGGGTTTGAACTTCATTTTTTCATCTCCTAAAAAATCCATTTGTAACCAAATGTAATTGTAACTATTACGTGAATTATCATTATTATAAACATTGCAAGGGCAAAAGGAAGATGTGCTACATGCCAGTAACGAAACAGATTTTGCATTGTTCTTAGCATACCAAGTCTTCTCGACAAAATAATTTCTGCCTCAGCTTTGTTTTTTATTTCTTTTCTTTTGATTTTAGAAAACCCCGCGAAAGCTAAATTCTTCTTTAATTTAGATTGAAAAGAACGAATTCGAAAAAAATCCTTGAAATAAATAAATAAAGTATCTAAAATGTTCAAAGATTTATATCTTTCCGGCGAAGCAAGTTCATCAAGTTCCTTTATTAATCTTACGTCGAAAAGCATTTCAAGTTTCATCTTTTCCATCAACTCTTCTCTCATAGATACCAAGTCATTCATATCGATTTCTTTTCCCTGAATTGTTCTAGGTATCTGAATGTAAATAAATCTGCCTGCAACCCCGCTTAACACAACCAGAACCATACTCCAAAAACTAACCGAAACAATGCCACCGAATTTGAATGCTGTATGATAAAGTACTAAAATTGGACCGACAGTGCATAAAAAAATATGCAACTCCAGCCAATGTTTTAGATATCCAAAAGTAATTAATCTTCTGGATCTTTTACGAATCATATAAATCGCTACACCAACAATCATCATTAATGTACCAATTATTCCAAACCCATGGCCCCACAAGCCGCTAGGTTTTAAAACACTATGTGATGCATTGAAAAACCTTTCTTCTACAGGTAAAGAATAATACTGATATCCATTAAATGCTAACAGTATTAAAACAAGCATTCCAACAACAAAAAAAGTTCCTACATATATTAAATGTACTGTCTTATTCATCTGTATAAAAAGGATATTGTTTTTAAGTGATTTACGTTTGAGGAAAGTGACATTAATAAAAAATAAATGGGTCTCGAGAGAGACCCGCTAAATTTATTCGTCAGCAAGTTGAACAAGAGTATTGTATTTCGTGGATTTATCAACAGACATTCCACTTATTTTATCAACAAGGATATTTATACGTTCGTCATTCATATCATCAAAAGCTTCGTAAGCTTCCATAGTGGTGAATGTATAAAGTTCCTGAAAACTGATTGCTTTACCCTTAACTTCGTAAACGGTGTAGGATTCTAAGCCTTCTGCTTTTAAAAGATTTTTTAGTTCCTTTATAACTTTTAAATATTCATCTCGTTTTTCGGGAACAATTTCATACTGAATTGAGAAAAGCACTTTTGACATTTTTACTCCAATAATTAAATAAATAATTTCTCATCTATTGAACCTTCAAAAATAATTTTTGCAGGCCCGGTTAAAGAAAGATTTTTAACTTTCTTATTTTCAAATTCAAAATCAACAGTAAGATAATCTCCTCCATAAGTTTTTAATCTTATCGGTGGTTTAAGATTATCAGTAACATAACAAATTAAAGCGGCAGCAACAGAACCAGTTCCGCAAGCAAGTGTTTCATCCTCAACGCCGCGTTCATAAGTTCTAATATGAATTTCGTCATCAATCACATCAACAAAGTTTACATTTGTTCCGCCAGGTTTAAAATCATTACAATATCTTATCTCTTTGCCAAGATCAAAAACAGGAAAATCCAAAATGCTCTGAAAGTATGATTTAGGATTTACAGCATCTTTAAGAACATCGGATATTTTAATAACAACGTGCGGTGATCCTGTGTCAGAAAAGTTTGATGTTATCATCTGTCCAAATGCTTTGATCTTAAAATTGTATTTGATTTGCTTTGGTGAATTAAGATTAAACTTAATTAATTCATCATATAAAACTTCACCGGTGTATTCAGTATCATTAGAAATGAACTTTGCTATTCCGTTTTTTAAGCGCGAAGTTTTTTCTGCAAACCAGATTGAACATCTTGCACCGTTACCGCACAAACTCCCAGTTGAGCCATCGGCATTGTAGTACACCATTTTGTAACTATAATCCGCCAAATCCTCAATAGTAATCAAACCATCTGCCCCAATACCATTTCTTCGGTCACAAAGATTTTTGATTTTTTCTGATGTTAGGATAAAACCCGGATTTTGATTCATATCCACTAAGATAAAATCATTACCGGCACCGCTCATCTTTTTGAAAAAAATCTTTTGCATTCAACTGCTAATTTAGTTTAATGCTTTATGCTTTTCAATAAAAATTATTGTTAAATATCAGATATTTATAAAAGAATTGGAATACGGCTGGATAAGAATTCCTGCAAATATTTCTATCTGCAGGATGAAGAGTAAAAATTTACTTCAGTTGTTTAACCATAAGAGCAACCTGCTGAGCAACAACTGAGTTGTATTCGAATGCAAGTTTTCTGTGATTAACTAAATCTATTATGGTGCCAATAAAACATAAGCCAGCTGTTAGGAAATATAGAATTCCCATACCAACTTGATTTAAAATGAACCTGTGAATTCCAGCAAAACCAACAAATCCTACAAGCGCCAAAATTAATATTGTAGTCGGATCCTTTCTGCGTGCGCTGTACGCCATTGCAAATTGCTGCGCTTGTGCATCCGTCATATCATTAATCAGGCTTTGAACGTAAGACATTTCTTCGCCTTCTAGACTTGGTAACAATTGGAAAATATTTGGCATGATCGCTCCTTTTTTATATGGTGATTTTTTCTTTTCTAAGATTGAATTTTATAATAGAATAAATTCTATGAAAAATAATTAAGAATGCTGGTATTCCTAAAACGTGAGCATTAAATGACTCTACAAAATTTCCGTGAAAAAGAAGTGAAATAGAATTTCCTAATCCGCATCCCGGGCAATGTTCAAATCCAGCATTGGCTAAAGGGCATATTGTAAAATGAGTTTCAAATGGATTAATAAAAAATGCAAAATAGAATATTGCAGCAATCCAGATAAATCCTTCAACACCAATCAAACGGACATATCCAAAAATCTTTGAGTAAAGATTATTGATTGCTAGTATATTTGTTTGGCTATTATTATTTATCATCAATTAGAATTGAATTGTTGATTAAAACATACTTAAATATTAAAACCAAATCAATTTCAGGATGATGAATGGTAGGTTTTTATCGGTGAACAACACTAAAAATTGAGAGAGACTTTAGTGTTAGAGTTTAAGTTCTTCTGAATTTGAAAAATAAAAACTCAGAACCAGTTGTGGAGGTGGCGGGAGTCGAACCCGCGTCCGAAATTATGATCCAAAGAACATCTACATACATAGTCTATTTCATTTTTGACTTTAAGCTGCCAAATAGACAAAGATCACTTAAAGCCTACTTGCTGTTATTTCGCCTTTCCTGCGCAAGAGACAGAATCAGCTATTGTATCTAAACGTCGTTCAATCCCAGCCCGATACAAGAGGATAAGTTGAACGGCTGTTAACTATTAATTAAGCAGCTAGGGCGTAATTAGATTCGCCATTTATTGTTTTTTCCCAATTCATTTACGTGTATTCGGGGAACACGGTATGCAGTTCTAAGTCTCGTTAATCCCGTCGAAACCAAAATTCACCCCCGTAAAATCAGTCTTCATTTTGCAGTCTTCAGTCAGCAATAAATTCGAAAAGAAGAGACTTCAATTAAGATATTACGGAATCCATTTTGTGTCTGGAATGTTTGAGTACTTGTTCTCAAAACGTGAAAGAACAAAAAACAGATCAGATAATCTGTTTAAAAATATAACAATGTTTTCACCGATATGTTCGGTATTTTTTAATGCCACTACTTCTCTTTCCGCACGTCGTGAAATTGTACGGCAGATATGTAAAATTGCGGAACCTTTACTTCCACCTGGCAAAATAAAGTTCTTAAGTTCATCCAATTGAGCTTCAAAATTATCAATAGCTTTCTCAGTGTCTGTAATATAAGAATCTGGTAATCTGGTAATTTTTAATTTTGCATTTTTTTCTGTTTCCGGTGTTGCAAGATCTGATCCCAAAACAAACAATTTATTCTGCAAATCTTTAAGTGTATTTTTTATTTCATTATTTTTAACTTCAATTACAGCAAAACCTAAAAATGAATTTAATTCATCTATACTGCCATAGGCATTTAGTCTTAGATTATTTTTGGATACTCTTTCACCACCGAATAATCCTGTCTCGCCTTTATCACCTGTCTTTGTATAAATTTTCATCTTGGTATTATTTCTTAAAAGGAAGCTCGTGAACCATTACTTCCATAGTTTTAGTATCATTTTTAGCGGTTACTTTCATTCCCTGAACTGCTAAAGATCTTTTTAGATAACCTAAAGCAATATTCTTTTTTATTTTAGGAGAATATGCCATTGAAGTAACTACACCAACTTCATTTTTATCATCATCTAACAGTGTAAACTTTTCATTTGTTTCAACTGCTTCAGGAAAACAAAGTCCAACCAGGTGCTTTTGAACTTTATCATAGGTATCTAATCTTGCAATAACTTCTTGCCCTATATAGCAGCCCTTTTTAAAATCAACAAGGTTTATAATCTTCGCTTCATGCGGATTATATAAATCGTTCAATTCTGAAGGATCTGAAGCAATTCCGTTCTCAATCTTATAAACATTATAAGCATCTTCACCGATAAGATTAAAATCAAACGGACCTTTATTTTCAACCATGTTAGTAATAAGTTTTTTAGCATTTTCCTGCTCTGCAAGAATCCAATATTTTTTTAATCCATTTTCATCAATCAGCCTTGCAAGAAAAAATAATATTCCATCTGCACTTACTACCTTAAACGAATTATCAGACACTGCATTTACTGCATCACCAACAAATAAAGATAAAAATGATTCTGATTGCGGACCAACAATTTCTAACAAATTAAATCGATGGCTTGCATCACTAAGTTTTACATCATCACCAATTATGTATTTATTTAGCCAGCTCATGGTTTTTTGTTTGCTGTATATTCCGGTAATTAAGAGTATGTAACTTTCAAAATTCATAACGGTAGAAACGCCGATAATTCTTCCTTTTTCCGATGTAAAAATTGTTTTCTTTACTTCTTCTTTATTAAGATTTTTCATTGAGTTGGTAGATATCCTATGAAGAAAATCCAGAGAGTCTGTTCCTTTCAACTCAATTATAGATGAAGTATTCATGAACTTTAGCGCTACTCCATTATTAAGACTAAAAACTTCTTCATCAAGAGAAGAATAACTTTTAATATGTGATACATCATTAAGTAATTCAGTTTTAGCACCAAGTGAAACAAAAAATGATAGCATATCTGAATTTGTATTAGTCAACTCGAACATTATTACTCCATTGTATGTCTATTGTTTTTCGGATAAGAAAGAGGAAAAATTCCTACGCTAAAGATACGGAAAAAATTAATAACGGCGAGTTTGTTTTTGGTTCTTCGTATTGATGTAAAGTGTATCTTTTTCACTCCATTTGAATGCAACGGAATCCCTGGAATAGACTCGATCATTCAGGTTGTAATAGATATGTTCATAATAATCCGGAAACTTATCATTGTTAACATTAGCCAATGTTCTTCTAAAACTGGTGCCAGAATAGGTCATCAGCAAATGGGGATAATTACGGATATTATCGATTAAAAAGTAGTTATAGTTTATATGGCCAACGCCCTGTGCATAATGAAAATTATTTTCGAGATAATAAGTTCCATTGTAAATCCATTTTTTTAGAGAAATACTATTAAATCCACCATGAGATGGAATCGGTGCTTCCCATTGTTTAATTAAGTTCTCACCATTGCACTCAAACAAAACAAGATACAAAAATGGAGTACCGAGTTCTGTGCTATCTAAATCAATAAAACTTTGATCGTATCCAATAACATTTGTGGGTTCAATCAGTCTTTCACCAGCTCTTGAGGAAGCAACAACAGAAAAAACAAACTTACTTCCATCTTTGTCAGTAAAATAAATTAATGCGGGTTTGGGAATATCGTAAGTGGTGGTTCTATCCAATTCTAATAAATATGTGCCGGCAGGATAAGTATTAAAAATATGTTCTATTATTGCAATTGTGTCGCAGGGAAATCGGTTCTTGGAGTCTTTTTTTTTTAACTCGAGATTGTATCGCTGAATATCTGCATCTTTATTTTGATCAAAAGCAGCTTGCTCTTTATAGTTTATCCGGTTTTCCTCTGTTTTAGTTTTATGTTCACAACTGAGCAGTAATAACAAAATCAAAAGAATGATAGGATAAATAAGTGACGATAATTTGATTTTTTTTAACATAGATGCAGAAATAATGCAATATTTATGCCCCCAAAAAAAACAAAAAAAAGCCTCAGAATTTCATTTAATTAAACTCTGAGGCAGAAAAAAATCAGATCAGTCTTATAATAAAACAACTATTTGGAATACTCATCTAGAAAATAAGCTGAACTTTTTATTCCAAGCTGATAATGGTTTAGATTAAAATGTTCATTTGGTGAATGAAGATTTTCTGTGTTCAAACCCAGTCCCATTAAAACCGGTGAGGCCTTAAGTGTGTTTGCAAATTCAACAACGATTGGAATAGAACCACCTTCCCGCATAAAAACCGTTTTCTTACCAAATGCTAACTGCATAGCTTTTGCACCTGCAATTGTAGCTTTGTCATCTAAAAGAGTTATTACCGGATAACCGCCATGCAATCCTGTTACTTTTACATTAACTTCCTTTGGTGCGATTTTCTGAACGTATTTTGTAAAAAGTTTTTCAATCTTTTTGGGGTCCTGATGAGGAACGAGGCGCATACTAATTTTTGCTGATGCTTTTGAAGGGATTACTGTTTTGGCACCCTGACCTGTGAATCCGCCCCAAATACCATTACAATCTAAAGTTGGTCTTGCCCAAATTCTTTCCAGGGTTGTATAACCTTTTTCTCCGGTAAGATGTTTTAATCCGATTGCTTTGCCCCATTCTTTTTCAGAAAACTTAAGTGCTTTAAAATTTTCTCTTTCTTTTTTTGATAATTTTAAAACATCATCATAAAATCCGGTAATTTTTATTTTGCCATCTTTATCAACTAATTGAGAGATCATTTTTGTAAGCACATTAATTGGATTTGGAACACCGCCGCCGAATGTACCTGAATGTAGATCGCGCGACGGCCCTGTAACCTCAATTTCCATATAACACAAACCACGCAATCCGTAAGTTATTGTTGGAACTCCTGGAGCAAATAATGCAGTGTCAGAAATGAGGACCGAATCACATTCTAATAATTCTGCGTTGTTTTTCAAAAACACAGATAAGTTTGTACTTCCAATTTCTTCCTCGCCCTCAATTAAAAATTTTACGTTTAAAGGTAAACTTCCGTGCGTCTTAAAATATGCCTCAACACTTTTGATATGCATATACATCTGACCCTTATCATCAGTAGCGCCGCGCGCAAAAATATTATCGCCGACAATTGTTGGATCAAATGGTGATGATGACCAAAGTTCAATTGGGTCTACAGGTTGCACATCGTAATGGCCATAAATTAAGACTGTTGGTTTTCCAGGTGCACCAAGCCATTCACCATAAATTAACGGATGACCTTCAGTTTGAAAAATCTCAATTTTATTAAGTCCTGCATCTTTTAATTTTTCAGCAACAAAATTCGCTGCAGTTTGCATATCCGATTTATTTTCTGCCAATGTACTGATGCTGGGAATTTTTAAGAATTCTTTTAATTCATCAACGTATCTGCCCCTGTTATTTTCTATGTAATTAATTACTTCTTTCAACTTTATTCTCCTTAAGGATTTGTTACTTTATATTTAAAAATTGTTGGGATATACTCTTTAAAATTACCAGTTGTTTGATCATCAAGTTTATCTAAAATATCCTGCTTAGGAACAAAAACTTCTCTCCACGGATCATCTACAATATAGATATTACCATCATCATCCATTGTAATACTTTCGTAAGAAGGTAGATAATTTAAGTTGTTGTAGCCAGGAATAACTGTTGCTCCATCAAACTTAGAAAACGATATTATGTTAAATTCTTCATCAAAAAGGATATGAAATATTGTTCGGTTGTTTCTATCAATTCCCCAAAGCGAATAATCTTCATCAGAATACAATCCGCAAATAGTATGAATACCAAGACTTCTTGTACTTATCTTTTTTACAATATTATAATCGGATTTGTTAGCAACAAAAATTAATGCACTATCTGCAAACTGGTAATTATTCTGAAATCCTTCTAATCCTAAATAAAAATAATTATCATCTAAAGCAAACCCTTCATAACCTATATTCCAGGCAGTATGTTTATAAAATAAACTTGACGGTTCGTATGTCATTTTTTCCACATAAACAATTCGCTTAGATAAGATATCCCTATTTTCAAAGACCAATTTATAAATTCCAACAAAATCATTAAAATTTATTCCATTACCTTCCACTGATAGATAAACATCCCCCGTGTTTTCATCATAAACAATTTCTTCAAAATCTTTTTTAGGAAACCCGGAAAAGAATTGATCGGAATTATTTGCAAATAATATTCTTTCTATGCTAAAAATAGAATCACCATTTAAGATTAGAAGATTGATACTCCCTATATCATCTGCAAGAAGAAAATATTTTTTATCACATTCATTTTTAATAAATGTAATTCCTGAAGTTTGGTCAGTTCTTGATTGGTCAGTTTTTAACCAAAGCGGGTAGTTAATGTCTGGAAGTAAATTTATATTTTCACTCTGTGCATTTGATACGACACAAATGAATAGTAAAAATAGTAATGTTAACACTCTGCTCATTTTTAAGAAATCAAAAAAGAAACAATTAAATTATGTGTATTAAATATAAGTAAATTCCTTCTATCACACGGCAATAATCAGTTTCTTGTTAAACTTTTGTGCGTTAACTATCTTTGATAAATGATTTTATTCCGATACATATTAAAAGCTCATTTTATTCCGTTTGTATTTTCATTAATCACTCTAATGTGCATTTTTTTACTTCAGTTTTTAATGAAATTTGCGGATAGATTAGTAGGTAAAGGATTGGATGGCTGGGTTATAACTAAACTAATTGCTTATAATCTTTCCTGGATGGTTGTTCTTGTAGTTCCAATGGCTTCACTAGTTGCAACATTAATGGCATTTGGAAATCTCAGCCAGAATAATGAGGTAACTATCATGAAATCATCAGGAATTAGTCTTTACAAGATGATGTTCCCACCATTTATTGCGAGCATTAATGTGGCAGTTCTTCTATTTCAGTTTAACAATGATGTACTTCCTGATGCAAATCACCAGGCAAAAATATTAATGAGTGATATTTCCCGAACTAAACCAACACTTTCACTTGAACCGGGTTTTTTTTCACAGGAAGTAAATAACTATGCAATTTTGGTAAGATCGATTGATCAAAAATCAAATTGGTTATATCAGATTACAATATATGATTATTCTAACGGTGCTAAGATTAATGTTGTAACTGCTGACAGCGGAAAAATATTTTTCTCAAAGGATCAATCAAAGTTATTGATGGATTTGTATCATGGTGAAATTCACGAATCAGATGTTCAGAATACTACTATGTATAGAAAATTGGAGTTTGAAAAACATATAATAACAATGGATGGTGATCAGTTTTCATTTCAGCAATCTGGACCAACTTCCCGCGGTGAAAGAGAGTTAAGTGTTTATGATATGCGGATTATTGCTGATAGTATTTCAAAAGTTTTAAATGAAAATGTAAGTTTATTCAATAAAGAAGTAAACAGACATTTGTTTATAGATAGTATAAAGATTAAAAATGAACCTGAGAATAATTTGGGTAAAAGTCCTGAGTTGGTTTATCTGCGTGCAATTGATAAAGTAAGGACAGTAAAAAATATTGTCATGTCTAATTTTAACAGAGTCGAATGGTCAAAACGTGAACTGGAAAAATATGAAGTTGAAATATACAAGAAGTATGCTTTACCAGGTGCTTGCATTATTTTTATGCTTATTGGTGCACCTTTAGGAGTTATGGTACGTAAAGGCGGATTTGGCGTAGCTGCTGGAATTAGTTTGTTTTTCTTTCTGATCTACTGGGCATTTTTAATTGGCGGAGAGAAATTATCTGAGCGTGGTTTCTTTTCTCCATTTATTGGTATGTGGGCTGCTAATATTGTCTTAGGGGCTATTGGAATTATTCTGACTATCAAAACAAACAAAGAAGTAAAGACAATTACATTCAACTTTTTTAAAAAACTTATCCCTAAAAGATTCAGACGAAAAGATATTGCTACAGATGAAAATAATCGATAAATATTTAATCAAACAATTTCTGCAGACCATTGCATTTGGATTACTAGGATTTACATTTATCTTTATTGTAATAGACGCAATGGAAAATCTGGATGATTTTATTGATCAAAGCGTACCGGCTTTAAAAATTATTCATTACTATGTTGTATTTTCCCCTGAAATAATTCGGTTAATGACGCCTGTTGGAGTGCTATTTGCAGCCCTTTTTACAGCTGGCAAAGCTGCTAATTTAAGTGAGTTAACTGCGATCAAAGCAAGTGGTGTAAGTCTTTTCAGATTTATGCTTCCATTTCTTATCACAACTTTTATTGTAAGTTTTTTCTCCATTTATTTTAGCGGTTATGTTGTTCCGATGGCTAATAAAACCAAGTTAAATATCGAACAAGAATTTCTAAAAAAGAATATTACTTTTTCAGGGAGTAACATTTATTTTCAGGATTCCAAACAAAGAATTGTAAGTATTTCTTTTTTTGATAATAATTCAAACCGAGCAAATCGGGTTAGCATTCAGGATTTTAATGCAAGTGATCTTAAACAAATGCAATCTAGAATTGATGCTACGAGCTTATCATACGATACATTAAAACACATCTGGGTAGCAAATAACGGAATAAAAAGAGATTTTTATGGAAGGCAGCAGAAAGCAGATTACTTTACATCATTAGAAATATCTAACTTAAATTTCTCCCCTGCAGATCTGCTGCAAAAACAAACACGCCCATCTGAAATGAATCTTTCTGAACTTAACGATCTTGTGATCTCACAAAAGAATGCAGGGAACGATCCGACTTCAACATTGATTGAATTTCATTCAAGAATTGCTTTTGCAATGACAAGTGTTATTGTAGTTTTGTTCGGTTTGCCTATCTCTGCTAATAAAAGAAAAGGTGGGATTGCTTCACAAGTGGGATTAAATATTCTTGTAACATTTCTGTATTTAGTTTTTATGAAGGTTAGCCAGGCCTTTGGTAAAAACGGATCACTAAATCCAATAATAACTGCATGGTTAGCAAACTTTTTATTTATGATTGCGGCTGCAATAAATCTTTGGCG
>CALLZX010000368.1 GCA_937858935.1 uncultured Ignavibacteriales bacterium
TAAAGTTTGATGACTGCCTACTGGCGACTGCCAAATTATCTTAGTACTTGGATTAAATGGGTTGGGATAATTCTGAGCTAATGCAAAATCTTGCGGTATTGCTGAATTAATCTGCTCAACAGAAACGGGATCAAGAGTTATTTGGTAATTAATAACTTCACCGTCGGCAAGAAATCCTTCCAGAACAACACCACCTGCTTTTCCAGAATCTTCCACACTCACCATTACATAATAATCTTGGCCCAATCCTGTCAGCTGAAGATTTAATGGTTCCTGAACTGTATCAAAAACCCATCCTCTTCCATCAGTATTACCGAACCACAAACTATTTGGTATTTCTGTAAGTGCGCCTGATGAATTTGTATATCCCAGTCGATTTCCACTACCATCTGTAAGAACAAACTCTACAGGATCAAGAATAACATTCAAAATTGCGTCAAAGTTTTCGGAATGACCAGTGGAAATATTACTTATGTTATACGGGACATCAAGAAGATCTAAAATCGATGCCTGTACATTTTGCTGAGACATAAGACCTGTGTGAGTTCCTGAGGCAAACGGAATCATATTGGCTCTGCTATCAATCAAGAATTGTCCAGCTGAAGAATTTGTTGGAACCGTTCCGTCTCCATTACTCTCAAATTCTATATCCTTATACCAGATAGTTCCTGGAAAAGCAGTACTCGGTGTAAAGTCTGTAAAAGATTGAAGTGCAAACGTTTCGAAATCTGACCGTTGATCTACCCACGATTTAGTTGCTTCACCTGTTCCATATATTACTGTCACTTTTGCTGAATCAAGAAATCCATTTGGATCATTAAGGGGATTAATATCAAATCCGTTATTAAGATCTAATAGCATTGTATTCCTCTGTTCAACATCATTGTTCACATTTGTCAGGCCGTTTCCGGAATCAATAAAATCATAGGTTGCGAGCAAATATCGAATTGTAGGTACATACTTATTTATAAAAAGTTCTTTATTTGGCTCACCAGAAATCATAATCGAGTCCTTAGTAATATTACCATCTGGCCCAGTAATAATCTTATTCTGCAGAACTTTTTGATAGGCGCTGTTTACAATCTTTGATAGAACTACTCGATATGCAATATCTCCTGTCCAGTTATCGTGGATGGGGTTCCAGGGTTTAGACGCACCACTGTTAGGTACTCCAATCATTACAAAATTTCTGATTTTGGGTAGCCTATAATTATTTCCATTGTCATATACTCCACCGTATGCATCACTTTGTATATACGTACGAGTTACTAAACCACCTGTGCTGTGTGAAATAATGTCTATGGAATCAAGCTCTTCGTTGTAATCCTGTCTCCATCTTTCGCATGCCTGTTTTATAAACCAGCCAAGATAATCTACACCATAATTAAACGTACCAGCTGTAATTGAAGTCCCCGATATTCCGTCAATGTGTCCGTCAATATTATTATCAACTGGACCGGGAGGCAATCGCCAATCATAATTAGAAATGTATAAATCTTTGCCTTTCACATAACCAAAATTTTCAAGAGTTATAATCAAGTCATCATAAACTCTTCCAAGAGGATCAATCTGCAGGCTATCAGGTTCAATTCCGCGTTTTAATATCCATCCAAGATCATATTCAGAATTTGCAGAGTATGTAGCTCCTACACCAGGAACAATAAATACCGGATAACGGGGTTTTTGTGAATATTTAATGGTTGCATAATCACTACTGGTTCCAGATCCAGGGCTGTAGCCAGAAATATATACATTATTTTGTTGATCAACTTTTATTGGAATTGCGAAATCATTACCATTACCTGGACCGTTGTATCGCTGCACCCATACAGGATCTCCATCAGCGTCATATTTAATAGTAGTATAATCAATATTAGTTGTATTAGCATTGCTGGAACCGGTTACATAGGCATTGCCTTCAGAATCAACGGTTATTGCATTTGCCTCGCTAGTGGAGCCATCTATTCCTCTAAATTTCTGAATCCATTGCTGCGCACCATCAGGATTATACTTAACTGTTACATATTCAGTCGTGAAGCTTGTTAAATCCGGCGAACTGTATCCTGAAACTCCGGTAATAAAAACATTACCGTTACTATCAATAGCCAAAGCTCTCGCCTTATCTGCAGCATCACCAGGACCATTATATTTTGCTACCCAAAGTTCCGCCCCGCCGTCATTATATTTAATAGTTATGTACTCATTATCAAGATTAAAA
>CALLZX010000369.1 GCA_937858935.1 uncultured Ignavibacteriales bacterium
TCAATTCGTTTTAAAGATTGATCACTGGTTGGTCCCCATGCAAAGTTAATGTGCCTTTTCTTAATTCGAATTTTCTTCCACTCTTTTGGAAAATCATAATTACGATTGTTAACCCACCAGACATTATTGCCCGTACTGTCAATAAATTTTATTTCAAAATTGTTTGCAGGTGATTCCGCTTTAACGTTAAACGTAAATTCAAAATTTTCAGGTAAATCAATCGGAAAGAATTTTTGTATTCCGCCATAGCCAGTGCCTTTTGTAAAATCATAATCAAATCTTATAGCATTTCCATTTAATCCAGCATCAGAGGATATATTAAGTGTAACTCCATCAGCTTTGAATTCATTCCAGCCGTTGCTGTTTTCAAAATTATCAAGTGTTTTTATTTGCGCAATATTTGGTTCGTTAAATAAAAGAACTGTAAAGACAAGAAGTGAAAAATATTTCTGAAGCATGATATTTGTAAATGATATTTAAAAATTATTTAAGATATTCAAAGCCTAATCGTGTTAATCCCATTTGAATGACTGAATCCTTCATAACGTAATTCCAAATCAATCCGGTTCGAAAATTTTCAATCATTAAAAGTAATGGACCTTGATCGATTCCAATATATTCTTTGTTAAACCAATTTAGTGTTGGATTAAAAGAATCAAAGTAACCGTATGGGCCCCACAAACCTTTGCCATATTTTTCATTTATACTTTTGATTGTTGGAAAGACTATTTCAGGTGCAAACACTATAGAAGATATTGCAGCATAAGGTGCAATTGTACCATCATCAAAATAATTTAAATCAGGCCCACTGGTTCCTCTGCCTGCATATCCAATAAATTTTTTATCATCAAAATTATATTTGTCAGTTGGTCCATCGCTTGCCGTAATTCCCCAGCATAAAGAATCATATCCGGCCCAATTATGTGGATTATCAATCGCGTATAATCTTTGTACAAAAGTTGCTCTGCGCGAGTTTTCAAAATAATCGATTCCCTTTTCTTTCATGTACTTATCAACTAAACCACGGAAATCTATAAATGTATGTGAGAATTGATGACCGAATAAAGGAGGAAATATAACATGTGAAAGTTCGGGATATGGGGTTCTCCAATCGTAAGAAGCTAGCCAGGAATCATAAGAAGCTTCAACATTTTTCATCCCACTCCCTGCAGCTAAGATGTATAAAAACAAAGCTTCATTGTAACCATTCCATCCCATAAAATGCATTCCTTTTTCAGGAGTCCAACCCATCGAGATAGTATTTGCATATTCCCCGGTTGGAGGCATTTTAAAGAATTCCCAATCAAGTCTGTTAATTAATTTTTCTGCAAGTAAACGAATTTCATTTTCAATATCGTTATCAAGATTATAATAATTTCTTGCAAAGATAATTCCCATCATCAGCAATCCGGTATCAACGGAGGAAAGCTCACAATTCCATTCGCGTGTTCCTGAGTTAATTCGGAGAAAATGATAGTAAAATCCTTTATAGCCTGTTGCATTTGTATCTGTATTTTGAACTGAGTTAAAAAAGAATTTAAGTGTATTTAATGTAATTTTTGCGGCTTCATCACGACTAATCCAATTTCTTTCAACACCTACTGCATACGTTGGCAGCGCAAATCCTATTGCAGCTATACTCGCAGGAGCCCAACTTGCGCTTCTATCTTTAACTAATCCATTGGTTGAGTTTGCTTCTTCAATAAAGTAAAGAAAGGAACGGTATTGAATTGAATCTAAAAGTTTAGTCTCGTCATTTGAAAGAGGATAGTCAACTTTTCCTTTTGATTTAAAGACAATATTATCCTGCTGAGCTTTACATCCAACAAACACAAACACAACAAGGAGAATTATTTTAATTGTCATCATTTCAAAGTTTCGTTTCATATACCGTTCCATTTATTAAATGAATACTTCAACATGAACTGAAGTCTTTTTCGTTAAAGGTATCAGATTTCCTTCCACTTTCTTTCCATCTATTAATATATAATAAGATGAATTACTTTTATCTGAGTTTGATTTTTTAAATACTTTAATATTATAAACCGTACCTCTAAATAATCTCTTAACAGAAAATTCATTCCAATCTTTCGGAACGCAAGGATCAACTACCAATCCATTTTTTGTTGCTCGCACACCAAGTATCCAATCAACAATAACTTTTTGGTACCAAGCTGCTGATCCAGTATACCATGTCCAACCACCCATTCCGTAGTTTGGAGAATCAGGTCCATCAATATTGCCAGGAGTTACATATGGTTCAGCAACATACTCATCCGGTTTCATTCCATTATAAATAGGACATAAATTCTTGTACGCAACATATGCAAGATCATTTTTCTTTAACATTGCATAAGCCCAAACTGACCAAGTTGCTGCGTGAGTGTAAACTCCACCATTTTCTCTTCTGCCGGGAGCATAACGAGATAAGTATCCAATCATTTTATCAGGTATGGTATAAGCAGGACTTAATAATAAACATCCATTTTTCTTTAAGAGGTATTTCGATACGGCATCCATTGCTTTTTGTTGTTTGCTTTTTTCTGCTATACCACTTATAACAGACCACGTTTGTGCGTTTAGATAAATTTTACCTTCAGGTGAAGTTTTGCTTCCAACTTTTTTTCCATCATCTTTAGTAGCACGATAAAACCAGTCACCATCCCATGCATATTTATCAAATGCTTTTTTTAGATCAGTAGCTTTTTTAGAATATTTTTTTTGAAGATTATCCTTACCAACTTCTTTACATAATTCTGAAAATCTGACTAATATCAAATAGAAAAATTCTGTTAACCAGATCGATTCACCTTTCATTTCTAATCCAACAGCACTCAATCCATCATTCCAATCACCCGCTCCAATTAAGGTCAATCCACGCTTGCTCATTCTTGTTAAAACTTTTTCAATGGCTGCAACAGAGTGATCAAACAATGATTCCTTTTTGTTTTTGTTATCGTAATAAGATTCTTTTGAAGATAAGATTTTGTAATTGCCCGTTTCATCAATGTAATGCATAAGAACAAATGGAAGCCATAAAAGATCATCAGTCATTTTTGTAGGTAATCCGGTATCAGAAATAGGATGCCACCAATGAAGCACTGTTCCATCTTCAAATTGGTGTCTTGCATGCAAACGTAACTGGTCTTCTGTTTTCTTTGGATCGATAGGTAGAAAAACCATACTATCTTGTAACTGATCTCTAAATCCAAAAGCACCGCTTTGCTGATAATAAGCAGTTCGTCCCAAAAGTCTTCCGGCAATGGCTTGATATCTTAACCACTTATTAACCAATAAGTTCATTGCTTTATCAGGTGTTTCGATAACTAGTGTATCAAACATATTATGCCAGAATAATTTCAAATCAAATAATGCCGAATCTATATTTTTCTGATTTGCATATTTCCTTAGGGATGCTGCAATTGAATTTTTATTTTCCTTAATGCCAATAAAAAAATTTACATTTTCAGTCTGGTTTGGTTTTAGTTCAATTTTGGTTTTAACTGAAGCAATCGAGTCATTCCATTTTCCTAATTTTTTACTTAAACTTTTTGCAGATATTCCAGCTGGATTTTGAAGTGATCCGTATTGACCAATAAAGGTGTCTTTATCCCCATCATAATCTGATATTTTTTTTGAGCAGGAAATAAATCCAAGATATGGGTATTCAATATTCCAGTGTCCTCTATCTCCAAGTGGAATTTCCCACAATCTTTTTGTTGCAGTCATACAGTTCAATTTTGGATCAAAATGAGTTTCTAAAAAGGTTTTATGAAACTCTCTGTGATGATCTGATGATGAACCAAGACACCATTCAAAATAAGAAAATACTGATACAGATTTTTTTTCTGAAGTCTTATTTTCGATTTTGAAATTCCAGATTTCTATATTTTCATCAACTGGAATAAATACAGTTAATATGATTTTTATTCCCTTATACTCTGATTTGAATTTTGCATATCCAAAACCGTATGTAACCTGATAAAAGTCTAATTCTGTTTTTACAGGCATCCATGTAGGTGACCAGACATCACCGGTTAAATTATCTTTTATATAAAAATATTTTCCCCAATTATCCTGCACCAAATCCTGATGCCAGCGATTTAGTCTGTTAAACTCCGAATGGGTATCCCAGCTAAATCCACCGCCAGTCTGAGAAATTACTAATCCGTATTTGCCGTTAGATATTACATTTACCCAGGGTTTGGGTGTTTTATAATTTGTGATTACAAATTCATTTCCATCAGAAGAAAAGTGCCCATACTTTGTAGAAAATTTTTCCATTTAAAATTCCAGATATAATAAATTTAACATGAGTTTCTAATTATTAACTCGGTAGATATTTTAACTAGTGGATGTTGTTTTCCATTTATACCATTTAACTTATCCACTAAAATATTTGCTGCTGCACGACCAACTTCCTCAATTTGAACACGTACAGTTGTTAACCCGGGACTTAAGTATTGCGAAACAAAAATGTCATCAAATCCAACTAAAGCAATGTCATCGGGTATTCTAACATTTAAATAGGAAGCTGCATCATAACAACCAAGTGCCATCATATCATTTGCTGCAAAAATTGCTTCCGGCTTATGCGATGATCCGTAAAGCTTAATAAAACCTTTATAACCAGAGTCACGTGTAAAATCTCCATCAATCATAAATGTTTTATTAACCGTTACATCATACTTGTTACAAGCATCCAAGAAGCCTTTTTTTCGAAGAAATGCATCATCATTTTCTTGAGGGCCAGTGATATGTGCTATTTTTTTAAATCCCTTTTTCTTTATAAGATATTCAGTGGCATTAAAAGCTCCCTGATAATTATCAATTGCAACGGTATCAAATCCCTTTTCTTCCTTCCCGCCACCAATTACTACAACAGGAATTTTGCTTTGCTGTAATAGATTTTTTATTTCCGCAGTTACAGATGATAGTAAAAGTATAACTCCACCAACGAGGCCCGAGTTTGAAAAAGCAACTATAGAATCTGTAAGTGTGCGATGCTTATGCGAACTTGCAACCATTGTGAAATAACCGTTCTTATATGTTATTTCATCAACTCCACGAATAATGTCTGTAAAAAATTCATCGGAAATATCCGGAAGGATTAGTCCAATTGTGTAAGAAGTTTTCTTAACAAAATTTCTAGCAGCAAGATTGGGTTTATAATTTAGTTCTTTTGAAATGCGTAATACTTTTTCTCTAGTTTCATCAGTAACACGTATATCATTGTTTAATGCTCTGGAAACAGTGGCGATTGACACATTAGCTTTATTAGCTATCTGTTTAATTGTGGGTATCATATTATTATATAAATAAAAAAGGAAGCAGAATATTCCTACTCTGCTTCCAAGAACATTTAGTTCAAAATTACTTCAACAAGGTCATTTTTTTACTTGATGAGAATTGTGTTCCATTTTCACCAACAGCTGTTAGTTTAAATAGATAAATTCCTGAAGACATAGAAGAAGCATTAAATTGAGCTGTGTGTTTTCCAGCTTCAACTTGACCTTCAACCAATGTAACAATCTTTTGTCCGATGAGATTGTATACTTCTAAAGTAACATTTGATTTTACAGGCACTGCATAAGCAATACTTGTGGATGGGTTAAAAGGATTTGGATAGTTTTGTTCGAGAACAAATTCTAATGGTAAAGTAAATCCTATATTTACAACTTGTGAAAATTCATAATCACCATTATAATCGATTTGTTTTAATCTGTATGCATAGTTTACACGAGATTCAACATTGCGATCTGTAAAAGAATATTGTTGAACTTGAGTTGTTGTTCCGTGTCCCTCAACAAATGCAACCGTTGCAAATTGGGACCCATTAATACTTCTCTGAATTTCAAATCCTCTGTTGTTAAGTTCTGTAGCTGTTGACCAATTTAGTTCAACATTATTACCAACAAAAGCACCTGCAAAAGATGTTAGTTCAACTGGAACAACTTGTGGAGTAAATCTGATATTATCAAAATAGTTAACACTAGCATAATTTCTTGCAGCAGGGAAATCAGGGATAATAGTTAGTGTTGCAGCTGTTTTACCTATGTCAGATGAGTAATCAAACGTTAATTCTTCCCATTGATTAATAACTGTATTAGGAACGTTATTATCATGCTGACCAGCAAAACCTTCTAATTTTACATTAAAATTAGAGATAACATCTTTATAGACTAGAACTTTTATCATACAGTTGGTAGCATCTAAGGTTAAATCCGGAAAATCTGAACACCAAACACCTGCCCAAGGATCACCATTTGCACCAACAAAAAGAACAGCACTACTATCAGATGTGTTCAAACCACCAACACTTGGGTTTGCAACAATATCAAAACTTCCACCTGTTCCCTGTGAAAAGATATTCCATACCCAGTTATTACCAACGGTTTCAAAATCGATCGTTGGTACTGTAGGAATAACTGGCTCGATAAATTGAATACGATCAAAATAATTCATGCTTCCAGCAGTTCTTGCTGATGGAAAATCAGGAATGATTGTCATTCTTGTAACAGTTTTACCAATGTCTGCAGTATAATCAAATACTAATTCTTCCCACTGATTGGTAACTGTGTTAGGAACATTATTATCATGCTGACCAGCAAAACCTTCTAATTTTAAGTTAAAGTTTGAGATAACATCTTTATACACCAACACTTTAATTATAGCATTATCAGCAGTAAGAGTAAATGGGGTGATATCATCGGTAAACAATCCGGACCAAGGATCTCCATTAGCACGGACCATATATCTACCAACGTGACTAGATGTATTAAGTCCAGAAACAGATGGATTAGGAACAACAGCGTAATCTGTTGAATCTTGTTGCGGACCATTTGCAAATATGGTCCAGGTAAAATCTTGTCCGACAGTTTCAAAATCTATTGTAGCCTGAGCGAACAATGAAGAGGAAAACAGGAATAGCGAAACTAATAGAAATCGTTTCATAGCACTCTCCTTTTATTAATTAATGTTTGTTGAATAAAATCATAATGTAAACGTTTACATTATGGTTTTAAACTAATCCAATAATTTAATATTGTCAAGAGTTATTGGTAATAAATTTTATTTTTAAGAAAGGATAATATTGAACACCGGATAATTTTTCTAATTCAATTTTAGTAAAATGACATTGATTGAAATAAATTTTTAATCCTAATTACTATTAAATACGTCTGAAATTAGTTTAATCAATTGTGGTTTTAGATATGGTTTTGATATATAGTGGTCAAATCCTTGTGTTAAAAACTTTTCTCTGTCACCTAGCATAGCAAATGCCGTTGCTGCAATAATGGGTGTTGTTTCATATCCATTAGTCTTTCTTATTGTATCTGTAACTTCGATTCCATTTATGCCTGATCCTAAATTTATATCCATAATTATTAAATCGAATTGTTTACCATCTATAGACTTTAGCGCTTTTTCACCATCTTCAGCAAAAGAAACTTCATAAAGATTTTTTAAGAACAGATAAATTACATCTCTAGAAGTGGAATCATCCTCAACAACCAAAATTTTCTTTTTCTCTTTATTTTCTTTTGATTCGATATTAAGACTCTTTTGCTCATCTTTTGTATTTATTGCAAATGATTTATTGTTTTCATCCATTTCAATAGAACTATCTTCTAAATGCCCATCTGAAATTAATGGAATTTGAAATGAAAATTCAGATCCTTTTTTTGGTGTGCTTTTAACAGAGATTTGTCCGCCAAGTAATTCGACATATTTTTTACAAATAGTTAATCCCAACCCGGTTCCTTGAAAACCTCTTCCAAGTCCTTCAGATACTTGTCTAAACTCTTCAAATATCAAATCAATACTGTCTTTTGGTATTCCGATACCTGTATCTTTAATATTAATAATAAAATTTCTATGAAAAACTTCCAGCGTAACAAAAACTCCTCCTTCATTAGTAAACTTCAGAGCATTGTTAATCAAGTTATTCATCACATCTCTTAACATTCGTGGGTCGGTTTTTGCAATAACATCATAAGATGGTATCGATAGCTTTAGAAAAAGTTTTTTTCGTCCAGCCGCAGCCTCAAAATGGAAGGTAACATTTCTCACAAGTTCGTTAAGGTTTACTATCTGATAATCTATATTATGCTTGTTCGCTTCTAATCTGGATAAATCCAGAATTAAATTTAAAGTATCAATTAATCTCTGACCACTATCGTGGATTGCCTGAGCCATTTTTTTGTGATTATCGTTTTCAACTTCCGATATAAGCAAATCTGAATATCCTAAAATGCCAATCATAGGTGTTCTAAGTTCGTGACTCATATTTGCTAAGAAAGTTGATTTTAATTTATTTGATTCATCCGCTTTTTCTTTTGATTCAATAAGTTCTTTTTCTTTTACCTTAAGTTCAGTTATATCTTCAGCAGAAAAAAGCACTCCTGAATAAATGTAATCAGCATCCTTAAGGTATGTGTTGTGAAAAATTAATGTTCTCGTTTCTTTAGCTTTGGTAATTACTTCACCGATAAAATATTCCACGGGAGGAATTTTTCCACGAATGACATCAAGGTGTAGTTGTTTATATTTGTTTTTATTGGTGCTGGAAAAACATGTATCGTACCAATTTTTTCCGTTTAATTCGCCAGATTTGTATCCTAGAACCTCATCACCTTTTTTGTTAATTAGTTGAATATACCCATCACAATCCAACAAGGCTATTATTGTTCCAGCAATATCTAGATACTGTTTAGTTTGATCGCGCTCTTTTTGAAGTTCTAAGTTAGTTACAGCCAATTCCTCTGTTCTATCCTCAACTCGCTTTTCAAGTTCATCATTTAGAGTTTCAAGCTCTTCCTGAGTAATTTTCCTAACCTTAATTTCTTCTTCAAGATTCTTCTTCTGATCAAAAAAATCTTTTATAAGATTAGCAAAAACGCCATACTCGCTTTTTTTATTAAGCAGTTTCTTCAATCGTTCAGGTTTATTGGAAACAAAACTTCCGATAATAGTAGATATTGGTCTTACGATTTGCAAAAATAGTGCAGCTGTTATTGTTAAAGCGAATAATAGAAAAATCAATACTAGTGTTGAATACTCTTTTTTTATTGAATCATATTTTTGTTTTATTGCAATGGATTCTTTTTGGGCTAATAAATACTTTTTTGTTGTTTCATTTTTATCTTTTAATTCAATCAAAGCATAGCTTAAAAAGGGTTTATCAGAAATATATTTTAGAAATGATTCTTTTTCTTCTGTGTCAATGATAGCGATTTCTGAATTTGTCGCTTTTGTTATTTTACTAATTACCTCATCATCAATAATATCTGTTCCAGGATTGAAACTCGTTGGTAGATTATTAGTAATAGTGATTTTGAGCGCAGAGTTACTTTCTTCTAATATTAATAAAATAAGATTATGTTCATTTACTTTTAAATAGATAATAGTTCCGGCAAATGCTAAAAGCACAATGGCGATTAAAATTGTTAGTCTATTTTCTATTTTATGAAACATATTTTATAAAACTCTGCTTTATATCATTCTGCCAATAAAAGAAAAAGCTGTTCACTACTTGTAAATAAAATATTTAATGAACTTATTGAATGGTGCGACCGGAAGGGATGTTCTGGTAAGTTTCTGTATCTTTTTCAGTAAACAACTATTGTTAATACAGTATGCATTAATCCGGCAAATCCATTTCAAATAAATCCATTACACTCTTAATTATCGAAATTTTGCCAGAAAACTTTATCAATTTTTGATCGTTTACGAGCCTTTCAGTGAATATTTTTCAGAATAATATCTCTTAATTGTCTCTGATTAAAAGGTTTAGCCAAAAACCCCGTAAAACCTTCTTTAAGAAATGTATCCTGGTCCATAGAAGATGTATACCCGGTTATAGCTATTATTGGAGTTTTATTATAAGATTGGACTTTTCTTATTTCTTTCATTAACTCTAACCCTCCAATACTATCTTTTAGATTAATATCCATTAGTATAATATCATATTGGGCTTTTTGAATTGCTGCTAAAGTTTCTGCATAATTACTTGTGTGATCCATTCTGGCAATATCATTAAGAAAATATTTCATAATATCAACATTCATCAAATAGTCTTCAACAATCAGCAAATTCGGAATTGATCCGGATGCTATTAATGAATCATCAGTTAAAACATTTTCTTCTTCCATTTCAGGAATGATCTCGATAAAAGGTAAGGGCAATAAAATAGAAAATGATGAACCAACACCTTCTGTACTTTCAACTAAAAGTTTTCCATTTAAAAGTCCAACCATCTTTTGTGCAATTGTTAATCCTAATCCTGTACCTTCATATCGTCTTGTTACTCCTTCACTTAATTGTTTAAAGGCATCAAAAATAACGTTAATATTCTTTTGAGGTATTCCGATGCCGGTATCAATAACTTTTACGGCACAGTATTTATTTCTGTCATCATCAATAAATTCGTCTACAATTATTTTTACTCCGCCTTTTTCAGTGTACTTAATGGCGTTATCCAAAAGGTTTTTAAATATTTGTTCTAAAAGTTTTTCATCTGAAGAAACAATTATGTCTTCTTTTAAAATTTCAACTTCTAGCAAAAGACCTTTTTCTTTTGAAATACTTTTATAACTATAATCAAGATATCTTACAAAATGAGATACATTAATATCAGTGTTATTTACTTTAACTCTTTCTGATTCCAGATCAGAAAGTTCAATAATAGAGTTCAATGTGTTTAAAAGTCTGTAACTTGATTTAATAATTTTGCCAGACATCTCAACAACATTTTCATTTTCAGATTCTTCAACCATTATTTGCGAGAATCCGATTATAGAATTCATTGGTGTTCTTATTTCGTGATTAAGATTGCCAAGTAAATGAGTTTTAAATATGTTAATGCTATTAGCTTTACTTAAAGCTAACTTTAGTTCTATCTCAAGTTCTTTTTGTTGACTGATATCTTGTTCGATTAAAAGATAATGAGCTATATCTCCTTTTTCATTTCTAATCGGAGATATTGATAGTGAAGCCCAATATGGTATATGATTTTTCTTAACATTCATTACCTCGCCTTGCCAAACACCACCATTCTTAACTTCATTCCATATCGCACTAACATCTTTATTTTCTATTGGTTTTATTTGAGCAGATTCTTTACCAATAATTTCATCAATCTTATGACCAGATAGTTCCGAAAATCTTGGGTTAGCATATTCAACTATATTATTAGTATCAGTAAGTAAAACTGATGATGGACTTTGCTTAACAATTTCAGATAATACTCTTAATTCTTTTTCGGCGTTCTTTCTAAATGTGATATTTCTATTTATTGATATTATTGCTTTCTGTCCAAGATAATCTGTAAGCGAAAGATTTATTTCAAAGAATATTAATGATTTATCTTTTCTTAGCGCTTCCAATTCAAATGTTGGAACATCCTTATTATCAGCAACCTCACTTACCTTTTCAGTTATTGATGGCACATCAACACAAAGATCAAAAAAAGATTTTCCAATTAGTTCTAATTTGTCATAACCGTAAGCCTCACAGCCTTTTAAATTTGTATTTAGTATTATTCCTCTTTCCGGCTCAAATATTATTATTGGATCGTGAGCGTTGTCAAAAAGATTTTTATAAGCCTGTTCAGATCTTTTAAGTTTATTCTCGGTAAGAATTCTTTCTGTTATATCTTCAGCAATACCGATTATGTGAACCTGATCACTAAAACTATTGTTGGCATTCTTAATACTTGAACTGATCCATCTTGTACTGCCGTCGGGTCTAACAATTCTATATTCCAATTTCCCAGCAAAATTTCTTACAGATTTAGCTGTTTGAATTGCATCTAATAGTTTTTTTCTGTCTTTAGGATAAATTGATTCTAACCATAGTGTTGAATCATCAATAGCTTTTTTACCTTCAATTCCCCAGACTCTATCAAAAGCGGGGCTTAAGTATTTTAATTTCTCTCCATTTTCATCGCTTGATAAAGTAAAAAGTACGATATCAATATTATCTGCAATTTGCTTTATTCTTTCTTCACTTGCGAAAAGTGCTTCCTGCGTAGAAAGCAAATCAGTAACATCATGAATGGATTCGATAACTTTAGTTACTCTTCCTATTTCATCCTTTACCGGAGAAAATAATATATCAACGTAAACTGGTGAGCCATTATCATCTTTTTGAGTATGTCTTAGAAGTTTGGGATTTCCATTTTCAAAAACATTTTGCAAAGCACACCCTTCGCCATTATCACAACAAGGTATGTCAGAATTGTGAGAGATCTTATGACATTTTTTTCCAACAATTTCACTGATTTGAAATCCTGTAGTTTTTAAAAGTGAGTTATTAGCATCAATAATATTGTAATCTTTATCTATTACAATAATATCTTCGTGCATGCTGTGTAATAAAGATTTAAAATATGATTCACTTTCACTGAGTGCTTCTTCTGCAAGAATTCTTTCCTTCTCAACTTCTATACTATTTAATGCAAAAGCTACATCATCTGCCAATGTTTGTAATAATTCTGTTTCTTCAATATCAAAAGAATAAAGGTTATCTGAAAATACTGTTAAGTATCCGTATAATTTTTCGCGATAGCAAATTGGATTTATGGCTGCAGAAGGATTTTTAAGATTGTGATTACTAAATATCTTATTAAAAAAATTTGCACCTGCACTATCTTTAAGTATAGTTGGTTTATCAGTTGATAAATTAATATTAAAAATATTTTTGATTTTATGTGAAAGAAAACGATTAGTTATTCCGCCTGCAAATGTTTTTTTAAATTCGTCTGAAAAAACCATTGGACTTGAGCCGGGATCCATCTCATTGCTAATCCACGTAGCAACATAGTCTTTAGAGTTAACTAAAATATTACAAGCTTCTGCTAACAGTTTTTCCGGGACACTCTCGCGTGTTATTAACTTATCTATACTTCTAATTGCACGTAATAACTGATTTAATTGTTTAAGAGATCTATCGGTTGATGATTTGTAAATAGCTGTTTCAATCATTGCCCCTAATTCTTTATCTCTAATTGGTTTGGTCAAGAATCCATAAGTATGGCTATCTTTGCTTCTCTCAATAGTTTCATGATCAGCATACGCTGTTAAATAAATTACTGGAATCTCTGCTTTCTTATGTATTAAATCAGCTGTTTCAATTCCGCTTAACTCGCCCTTAAGCTTTATATCCATTAGAATACAATCAGGTAATTCTCTAAGGGCTAATTCAATCGCTTCCTCCCCGGTAGCCACAGGACCAATTGAAGCAAAATCCATTTTATGAAGAATTCTTTGTAGTTGTGACGCAACAATTGCATCATCTTCAACAACCATTATTCTATTTCTATTTTTACTATCGGTCATAAGTAAAATTTATAATATAGTTTGTACCACTTTTAATATCCAATTTGATAGTGCCTGCTAACTGATATTTAACCCAAAAATTAACAAGTTTTAATCCAAGTGAATCAGTGTTTTCCCAATCAAAGTTATGAGGCAAACCAATGCCATTATCCGAAACTAGGATTGTTATTTTTTTACTTTCATAAGAAAGTTCAACATCTAGAGCTGGTGTTTCTTCAAATTCTTCAGGAAATGCATATTTGAGTGAATTTGTAAGAAGCTCATTAATAATCAAACCACAAGGCATAGCAATCTCGACATCCAGCGAAACATTATGAGCATTGACTTTGAAATTTATGTTCTTATCTAAACTAAAAGCCTGTATTACATTTGAAATAAGATTAGTTAAATATTCATCCATATCTACTTTAGCAAGATAATCTGACTGATAAAGTTGTTCATAAACCAAAGACATTGTTCTTGCTTGTTCCTGAAGTTCTCTTAAAAATATTTGTACTTTTTTATCATCAAGTTTTTCAATTTGCATTTCTATCAAATATATCATTGCCTGTAAATTATTTTTTACACGATGATGAACCTCTTTAAGTAGAACATTTTTTTCTGCAAGTGCAGCTTGCATTTTCTCTTCTTCTTTTTTTCTTTTTGTGATGTCTTGTGCGTGGGCAATAATTACATTCTTACCAAAGTATATTCCCTGATACAGCTTAACATCTTTAAGAAAAACTGTTCCGTCTTTTTTCTTTCCCCAAAATTCCATTTGCTGCGGTATTCCATTGAATGCATCATCCAATTTCTGTTTAATTAGATCAAAATCGTTTTTACCTGGGGCTGAAAGAAAATCTGGACCCTGCCCAATAAACTCTTCTCTAATATATCCATACATTTTTGTTGCGCCGTTATTCACATCAAGAAAAATACCCTCTTCATCCTGAATATAAATTGCATCTTCAATTGTATTGAATAAGTTCCGATAACTTAATTCGTTCTCTAAAATTGTTTCGTTGTTATGAATATTTTTATTTGATATCATTTTTCATTAAGGATTTCAGTAAACAGATAATTATTATTTATACCTCATTTAACCACTTTTATGCCAGCATAATTTTGGGCTTATAAAAATTCTGCTTTGCAATATTGAGCCGCCACTCAAAGGTCTTTTTTCAATTGTTCAGTTTAGGCATTTTAATGCAAATGTATACGCTAAAAGTAAACTACGTATGGACTGCAAAGGGTAATAATTGCATTTACTATGAATTGAGTTTTCCAATTAGGAAAAATTTTCCTCGGTATTATCTTTTTTTACACTTTGTTTGATACCGTAGTGTTTTGCTTAGATATCGCAGGAATTGTAAAGAAAAACTCAGAGCCTTTACCTGAATTGCTCTCAACCCAAATTTCTCCACCATGTTTTTCTATAAAATCTTTACAAAGAATCATTCCCAAACCAGAACCTTTTTCGTTCGTAGTGCCGGGAGTTGTAAAACTTTTGTTTATCTCAAACAGCATTGATTTTTGTTTATCATTCATTCCAACACCATTATCTTTTACCGCAAAGAGAACCATATCGTTAAAACGAGAAGAGGATAAGGTGATTTGGCCATTACGATTTGTAAACTTAATTGCGTTAGTAACAAGATTATTAAATATTGATTGCATCATATTCTCATCGGCAAAAACAAACGTTTCCTTTTCAAGATTATTTATCAGCGAAATATTTTTCTGTTCAGCATTGGATGTTAACAAAGACATTGTATTTTCAGAAATTGAGTAGGCATTTACAGGAACTGGATGAAATTCTATTCTTCCTGTTTGTAATCGGCTCCATTCAAGTAAATTAGTAAGCAATCCTATTGTCTGTTTAGATATCTCAACTATACTTGAAGCAAATTCTTTTATTTCAGATTTCTGCAGATCATCAATATCATCAGCAAGAATTTCTGCATAACCAATTAATGCAATAATAGGGGTTCGAACATCGTGAGCAATTATTGATACAAATTTATCCTTCGTGTCATTTATCTGTTTAAGATCTTCAGCAATTTTTAATATTTGAATTTCGTTCTGTTTCTGGTTTGTTACATCTCTAAGCAACATCAATACTTCATTTTTATGACTTTTAACTATGCGAGCTTCGTAATGTTTTTCAGCTTCACGATTTAACATTTTAAAGTCATAAGTTTTTAGTACACCAGAAGTGTAAGATTCCTTTATCATTTGCTGAAGTTGCTCAGCGATTGAATGCGGAAAAATATCCCAAATCTTTTTGCCAACTATGTATGAAGGAGAGATTGGAAATTCCGAATTATTCCCTGCTTTAAAATCAGTAAACTTTCCATCTTCGGAAAGAATAAAGAGAACATCAGGCAAAGCTTTAATTATTGCATAATCACGACCAATAACATCGCTAATTAACTCATCAACTATTTTCTTTTCAGTCACATCCTCAGCTATACAATCGTAGTAAACAGAACCATCAATACTCTCATAACCTTTTTGCACATACTCGTTAACATAAACAGCTCTCCCATTCTTGTTTCGCCATTTGGACTCTACACCTTCGGTATTGTTAATTTTAAAGAAATGCTCTTGATATTTATGAGCAGAAAAATTTTCGCGGAAGGATTCTTCTTTATTAAAAGCCTCCATCATTTCTTCAAATGAGTTAAACCCAAGCATTCTTAAAAATGTTTGATTTGTATAAATTGGCACACCGGAGGATGATATCCGATAGAACGCAAAATGCGGACTCGCGTGAAAGCTAGAGGAAATATTTTCTTCTCTTAGTAATTTTTCTGTTGTCTGCATTAGTTTATTAAATCAAATTTTCTTTAAAAAATACAGTCCCCCTTTTTCCAATAACTTTCATAAACCGGGTGGTTTTATAACAGAACTCCACCTGAATTTTGGGGACGATTCTTAAATAATTTACAACTTAAGTGCCAGCAAGAACTGCGATCATCTCAAAATGAATTTTAAAATAGCGTAATTTTTGACGCCTAAAGTGCTTATCTGAGCAAATAAATGGCTATTCGATCTTGGTTTGATAAAGTTACTGCGTAAAAAAGCCCGAAAGGTTAATATTGTACAATATTTTTAAGACTGAATTTTAACCACTGGAAAGATGAGAGTTACTTTAGTGCCCGTCTGTTTACGACTTACAATTTCGAATAAACCACCCATCATTTTGGTTAACTTACTTGCAATTGCCAATCCCAAACCTGCACCTTGATATTTCCTGGTATACCCTTGCTCTTCCTGTGAAAATGGTTCAAGTAAATACTTAATGTCTTCTTGGTTCATTCCATCACCGGTATCCGTAATAGTGATATAAGCAAATTGGCTAAACACAAAGGATCTTAAAACAACTTTACCTTGCATTGTATATTTGATGGCATTTTCTGCGATTGCATAAACTATTTTTTCAAGTTTCATCCAATCAGTTTTTATTACCACTTCCTGATCAGCTAGTTCCAGAACAATATCAATTCCTTTTAGCTTAGCTCTGTGTTTCAACCTGTTATAAGTTGATTTAAGTACCTGGTTACAATTAAGATAAACATAATCAAATATCATTTCACTGGATTCTATTTCGGACATATCTATGATATGATCAAACAAATGTGAAACTCTTGATAGAACTTCCTTAACTAGTACAACTAACTCAGCTACAGTTTTATAATCATTTGTCTTAATGCTTTCTTCCAAAATTTCAGCATAACCGGATATTGCATTGAACGGAGTTCGAATTTCGTGCGACATATTTTCTATGAACGATGACTTAAGTTTATTCAACTGTACTTCTTTTTCATAAGCCGCAGTCATTTTAGATTGGTAATTTTGCTGATCTGTTATGTTATTAAATATTATCATAATATAAGATTCATCTTCGGTACTTATATCCATTAAGGATATTTTGCATTGATAGTAAACGAGATTATGCTTTGCTTTAAATTCCACGGAAGGAAGTGAGTCGTTCAACAGCACTTCGCTGTTTTTAAGAACTAGTTTTAATAAATCATTGCTAAAAACACTCTTTAAATCCACACCTGAAAGTTTAGTTTTATCAAGATCAAATATTCTAAAAAAACCATTATTCCCGGATTCAAAAAATGATTTATCCTTAACTCGTTTTATTATAAAAAGTGGATCGCGAATATTGTTGATGATTGACTTTAATTTGTTTTCAGATTCTTTTATAACAATATTTTTTTGAACATAATCAGTTATATCATGTGCAATTAGCATAAATGTATTTGCGGTTGCACCGGAATTGGAGAACGGAGTAAGTTGTAATTCTTTAAATAATATTTTGCCTTTATCTTTAAACGAAATAATTTTTACCCAGCTTTGTTTTAAGAAGAAAGCTCTTTCGGCAGTTAATAGATCGGCTTTAGATAAAAAATTTTCTAACGGAACACAAAAAAACTTTTCATACAATTCATCAATAGTAAATCCTAAAATATCTTCCATCGATCTTGATAAGAATGATATTTTCCCGCTGCCATCAATTGTCATTACAGGAAGATTTGCATATTCAATTGCTGCATGAATAGAATTAATTCTGTTTTCGAGAATTACTTCTCGTTCTGTTAAGTGAAAGACGATAAATAGATACTGAGAATTGTCTAATTCTATTTTTTCAATCTCGGCATCATACTCACCAAATGAAGATTCAGATAGATTCTTAATCCTAAGGTTAATACTTATGTTGGAATAACTGCTTTCTGAAAAATCAGATAAAAGCTCAGTGAGATTTGCATCGGTCTGCATTCCGGAAATATTTGTTATGTTATTCAAACCGAATGCTATTTGAGCAGACTGATTTGAATAAACTATATAATTATTTCTGTTTACAACAAGAATTGGTTTGCATTCTGCACTTGCATTAATCGGAATAGATTCCTCATAATCAGAAATAGTTTCGTGAGCAATTAGTTCTTTATAGCTTAACATTTATCTGTAGTATTCTGATTAATTTTTCATCACCCGAATTATAAAGTGTTAATCTTAACTGCTGACTTAATATTTCTCCGGTTACTTTTTCGAGAAAGAAAATTAAATTTCTATGGATAAGGGAAATTTCATATCTCAAGTAGCTTTGTGCTTCATCAATAAAGAAATCATTAACCTCTGGACTAGTGGAATTTTTGAGGATTATGCTATCGTACGAAGCAAATTTTTCATATAACCAATTAAAATATTCTGTTTTTGAGGCTAGTAATGTTTCGGCATAAACTTCAGGATCGAATTCAAAAGATATAAGTATTTGATACTTATGACTTGATGAACTTATAGCATCTTCATTGATTATTCTATAACTGATATTACTTGAATGACAATCGTGAATATTTACTTTTGTAGAAAAAATTAAATTATCTACTCCAAACTCAAGCAAAAACTCATCATTTTCATTATGCTCTAATGATCTTAAATTCCATTTAAGTTGGGATAAATATCTAAACGCTGAAGAAAAGCTAAGGGAATCAGAGATATTCGATTTACCGCTGGAGATTCCGGGCAAAGAATGCAGACTATTAATAAAACGTGAATTGTTTTTAAATTCTGCAGTTGAGGCAATATTTTCTATTTTTTTGAGCATTTTCCCAGTTCTCCACTTTATTATCGTAAAAAAAGCAGATACCTTTAGCTCAAAAAAAAAGAAATTAATCTAGTTTAATCATTTTACTATCATCAGTGTATTTGATGATTTCAGGATTTTCAAGATGGGTTAATTGTTGAACAAAGGTCTGGATTCTTTCAATTGCCTGCTGCATTATTTCAAAATCTTCTTCAGTGTGTTCAGACGACTTTTCAGGAACAGTTTCTTTCAAATTGTTCATAGCAATCTTAAGACTGCTTAAAGGATTATTAATTTTATGCCCAATTGTACAGGCAAGTTCCACAACTGCTTTTGAATGCTCTATAGCCTTCAGTTCTCTTTGCAGATTAAAAATTCTAATGCCGGATCTAATTCTTGCGACAAGTTCCTGATTTTCAATAGGCTTCATCAAAAAGTCATCAGCTCCAACATCTAAACCTGTAACGCGATCTCTTAAAGATGTTCTAGCAGTAAGAATTATGTAATAAATTATTTTAAGTTTTTCATTGCTTTTAATTTGATTGCATAATTCGAGACCATCCATAATAGGCATGGTCCAATCAGCAAGTATAACTTTTGGTGTAAATGTTTCCAGAAGCTGTAGTGCTTCCTGTCCGTTGTTCGCAGTTATAACTTCAAAATTATTTTTGGAAAGAAGTTTTTCTAGAATAAAACGTGTGTCACGCTCATCTTCTACAACTAATATTTTATCTTTTTCTGTCAACTTGCTAAATAGTTATTTATTTTAATTAGAAAACGACTATAATCCAAAATTGGTTTTGTAACTATTTCTTCGGCATTGGTCTCACTTAAAAACTGCTTTAGTTGATTTGAAAGCGAAGAAGCTGTAACCAAAACTAACGGAATATTTTTTAATTGCTCGTAAGATTTAATAATCTGTGATAATTTAATACCATCAATTTTTTCATTGTTAAGATAAGAATTACTTAGGTTTATATCCATAAGGATAAGACCAACTTCTTCGGTTAATAAAGTCTCTAAAATTTTATCGCCATTATCAGTAATAAGAAATTCATATCCATATTTATTGAAGAACATTGAATAAAACTGCTGTGTAATCTTATCATCTTCTACAATTATTATTTTCTTCATTTTGGCCCCTCCGTTGCAAATTTGATTATAATGCTTATTCTTCTGTTCACCAGATTAAAAGGATCTTTCTTATCTAATAATCTAGTGTCTGCATATCCACGTACTTCATCAATTCTTCCAAAATCAAGTCCCCCAGAAAGTATAACCCTTCTTGCAGAGTTTGCTCTATCAGTACTTAATTCAAAATTAGTATACCCGCCTCCATCATTAGAATAAGGTCTGGAGTCAGTATGTCCTTCGATAATTAATCTATTGGGAATAACTATTAAATTTTTTCCGATTTCTTTAAGCAGTTTTTGTGCTTCGGGTCGTAATTGAGATGTTCCAATTTCAAAAAACACATTATCGTTTGATTCCATCATTTCAATTCTCAATCCTTCGTTCACAATCTCCATCTTCACTTGATCCATCAGATTTGTAAATTCTCCATCGGCAGAAAGATCACTAATTATTGAATCCTTCATTGCATTAAGTTTTTCAACTTCTTGTTCTCTTTGTTTGATTTTATCAATTGCGTCAGTTGCAACATCAGTTGGTAATTGCATCATACCATCTAATACAGATATCGCTTTCATCTTTTCAGAAAATCCAACGGGGTCCTTGAAATAACCAGCAACATTTTTTTTAATTTCTTCTTCCTGTCCTAAAATCCAAAGCACAATAAAGAGCGCCATCATAGCAGTAACAAAATCTGCATAAGCAACTTTCCAGGCGCCACCATGGTGCCCGCCATGCTTATTGATTTTTTTAACAACTATTATATTATCTTCTCCGCCCTTCATTTATTCTGCTTTACCTCTCATAAAGTTCTCTAACTCACCAAAAGTGGGTCGTTCATCAGAAAAGATTGTTCTTCTAGCTATTTCAACAGCTATAATTGGAGGATTACCTTTTGCATATGCTACCACACAAGCTTTAATAGTTTCAAGGTATCTCATTTTTTCTTCAAGACCAACTTCTAAGTTTGTTGCCAGCGGGCCAACAAATCCGTATGCAATTAGAACCCCAAGAAATGTTCCAACAAGTGCAGCAGCAACGTGATGACCAACTACTGCAGCCCCTTCATCTATTGAACCCATTGTAATAATGATTCCTAACACAGCAGCAACAATTCCCAGACCCGGGAAAGCATCACCCATTTTTGTGATTGCGTTTATGGCAGGTTTCGTTTCTGCTTCAAGCGTTCCAATTTCAGCATCAATTAGATTTTCTAATTCGTGCGGTGGTACACCGCCAGAAAGCATTACTTTCATTGTATCGCAGAAAAATGTTTTTGCTAATTCATTATGTAAAAATCTTGGACTCTTTGATAAAATATCACTTTCTTCAGGATTTTCTATGTGTTTTTCAATTGCCAGTAATCCATCTCGCTGCGCTAAAAGAAAAAGATCGTTAAAGGCTTTTAATAATTCCAGGTATTCTTCTTTAGAATAAGCATGAGATTTAAAGACACCGGGTATCGTTTTTATAATTTTTTTAATTACTCCCATTGGAGCAGAAATTAATAAACTGCCAACCGCTGCGCCAACAATAACTATAAATTCTGCTGGCTGAACAAGCAGTACTACATCACCGCCGGCAAACATAAATCCACCGACAACAGAAACTGTAACAACAACTATTCCTATAATCACAAACATTTTTTATTTCTCCACGTTTAACTCAAATTGAGTTTTGGGTACAAGGGAAAACAATTTTTCGCATTGATTGATTATAAAATTCCAATCAACTCTATCGGAAGCCAGGTTAAATTCCAGGTTTCTGCATATATCAGTTACCTGCGGTAATCCAACTGTTTTTCCAACTCCTTTTATTTGATGAAATATTACTCTTAATTTATTCCTGTCCCTTAAGCTTACAGAATCAACAATAATTTTCTTTTGTGATGGAAATGATTCTATAAAAATCTTCTGAAGATCATTTACAACATCATCATGAAAATCAATCGATTGAATATCTGCACTTGTTTTTCTTTCCAAATCATAACCAAGCAGTTCATTTACTGCACTTATAAGATCATCAATATTAAATGGTTTGATGATTACTTTATCAGCTCCATTTTCCATAGCTGCAAGCATATTGCTTTTGTTTACATTGCCGCTTAGAATAATCACAGGAATATTTTTAAGTTCATCAATTACTTTCTTAATCTGAAGCGTTTTAATACCATCAAGGTTAGGCATAAGAATATCAAGAATAATTATATCAGGTTTATGAGAAATTGCCTTCTGGATTCCAAACAATCCATCTTCACAGCTCTCCGTTTTGCAATTATATTCATCAAACAATCTTGTTAAAGACATTCTTGTTAAATCAGAATCATCAACTATTAAAATCAGAGGAGTTCTACTTCTGAACATAGACTAATCAATCTTTTTAATTTTTAGTTTAGTTAAATCAGCTGGCTTTTCTTTAATAGATTTAGTTGCATTAACCGAACTTTCTTTTACTTTATCATAAAGCTCTGTTCTAACAATTTGAATATTTTGCGGCGCATCAATTCCGATTTTTACATTATTATCAGAAATCGAAATAATTTTAACAGTTATGCCACTGCCGATTTTGATTTCTTCGTTTAGTTTTCTTGTTAGTATTAGCATTTTTTTAACTTTGTTTTTCTTCAACAAATAGACTGTAGTCAATAGGATACTTATCACTATCGATGATTTTTTGAAATCCGCTCTTTCCATCCTGATTAATGTATACAGGAGCTTTTAGATTAACTTTAACATCGGCCGGATTTCTGTTCATAACCACAATTCCAAATGCTTCGTTGTCATCAAGTACAGGAAATCTCTCATCAATAATTCTTAATCCAATTAACGGAAAAGCTATTTCAGGCTGTTCTATAGAATTAAGCCAATAGAAAATATCTTCATCCTGTTTGATAAAGAGATATTTGTGAAGGTTTTCGAATCCGAATAGTCCTTCTGCAAAACTGATAACTAAATCTTCTGTGTATTCAATTTCGCCAAATTGATATGTGTTAAGTTTCATATTCCTAATTTTATTTTATGATTATAATATCTACTCTTCTGTTTGTTGCTCTGCCAGAGATTGATTCATTTGAATCTATTGGTTTATACTCAGAGTATCCCACGATTGACAGCTTTTCAGGATCCAAACCTTGTTCAGTCATCAAATAATAGGCCGTACTTAATGCACGAGCTACAGATAAATGCCAGTTTGAAGGAAACTGAGAAGTACTAATTGGAATATTATCTGTATGTCCTTCTATTCTAACATCATTAGGCAGTTTTTTGATAATTGCTGCAAGCTGTTGCAGAACAATTTTAGAACTTTTCTTTAATTCTGCACTACCTGAAGGAAATACAATATCCTCCAGAATGTGAATAGTAACCCCCCGAGAGTTTTCTTCAAGTTTTATTGAACTAGTATAATTGTTTTTCTCTATCAAACTATTGATATCTGATTTCAGATTTCCCAAAGGCGGTGCTATTGGAATCTCTGAATCGGGTATAACTTTTATAGTTTGTGTAGGCCCGCCGAAAACATTACCGATAGCATTTACCATTTTCTCATATTTCTGTACATCAAGATTGGATGCAGTATAAAGTAAAATAAACAGCCCCAACAACAGAGTTATAAGATCTGCATAAGTAATTAAGTAACGGTCTTTTTCCCCACCTTCAGAAAAAGGTGATTCTTCAAACTCATCTATCTTAATCTTTTTTCGAATTCTCTTTGAGGCAGCATGCTCTCTTGTTCTTTTTGCGGCAGCATACTTATCAGTCTTGATTTGACCAAAGCCGGGACTTCCCCACTCTGTAAGGCCAAGACTCCTTGTAAAGAGAGCTCCATCATTTGTTTCTCTTCTTGATGACATTTTTTTAGTTTATCTGCAATTGGTAACCAAATTAAGTTTGCACTAAAAACACCCCAGAGTGTTGCGATGAATGCAGTGGCAATACTTTTAATTAATGAATTAGGATCCGCTCCAGCGTGAGAAAGAGCCATAATCAATCCCATTACTGTTCCAAGAATTCCCATCGTAGGTGCATATCCACCCATTTTTGTAAAAATAAATATGTTAGAATAATGTCTTTCTTGTACAGACTTTATTTCAAGTTCAGCAAGATCCTGCAATGAATCCGGATCAGTTCCGTCTACCGCATTCCGTAATAATTTTTTGCAAAAAAAGTAATCAACTTTATTTACGTCCCTATCTAGTGCAAGTAGTCCTTCTTTCCTAGCTTTGTACGAAAATTGAACTATGGAATTAATAATTCTCTTTGGTTCAAACTTATGCGGAAAATAAGCAAGCTTCATTAGTCTGAACATATTTATAAAGTTGTCATATCCAAAACCGATAATCACCGCTGCAAATGTTCCTCCAAAAACAATTATAATTGGTGGAATTAAAAACAAAGCATTAACAGATCCTCCCTCGAGCAAAAATGCTCCGAAGATGGATAATATTCCTAAAACCAATCCGTTTAATGCACTGTATTTTTTAATCATAAGTAATCAAGCAATGTCTTTGGCAAAATCATAGCGCCAATTTTTTGTGAAACCTGAAGTAAAAAATCTTGATTTTGTAAATCAACAACTGCCCTTGCTAAATCTACTCCGTTTTCATTCTGTGCTAATTCCTGCAGATTAAAATTTTGCTGCTCTAACATACTTTCAAGTGTTGATATCTGGTTGATAATATTTCCAACTTCTGATTGTTTTGCAGTAATTCGCGAATTGAATTTTTCAACGGCCGTAATCTGATCGTCTGTAGGGATTATTCCGTTTCTCAAATCATTACTTATCTGTTTAAGCGTATTAAATATATCTGTTGGTTGATTTGCACTAGTGCTAATCGAAGTAGCTGAATTATTTTCTGATAATGATTTAAGATCCATTGTAAATTGAATTCTGTTCGCTGGCAAATTTACTTCAAATGATAAATCTGATGTTGATCCATCTACAGAAACGAGATTACCGTTTAAAGCATTAAATGCAAGTGTCTTTGCTGCAGGCGGAGCTGCAAATACAGTTGTACCTGCTCCATCAACAATATCGTAAGTCATTTGATAAGTGTTTGCTGCTGTTTTTTGATAATTTGTTTGAAGTTGATATTCATTTCCTAAATTATCATAAATAGTTGAAGTAGTATTAGTGATAGTTCCTACAGCATCAGCAGTGTTAAAAAAACCTTTGGAGGAAACAATTGTTCCGAAAAGTTCTAATCCTGGCATATTAGTGCTTTGAACTACACTTTGAGAAAACTTAACATTAATTTTTCCGCTGGTATCAGTATTTGTTTGATATGATTGGTTATCTGATGAAATGCCATAAGGTTTATTTGAATAATCTGTACCTCCAAAAACATATTTGCCATCTGATTTTGTGTTTGCAGTATCAAGCATAATTTTAATAGAGTTGTCTATCATATCTGCGTACACATCCAGGTTACCCTGATTTATAGGGTTCTGAATTTCTGTTAATTTACCAACAATATTCATAACTTCAGATTGAATTGATTCCATAGCAAAAACAGTTTCATCTAAAAATGAAAGACTGTTTTTAATATTTTTTTGATACGTTTCAACCTGACCCATTTGATCTGATATTCTGAAAAGTCTTGAAGTTCCAACTGGTGAATCGGATGGTTTTTCAATTTTATTGCCACTAAGAATTTGTCTGTTTAATGCAGACATTCTGTCTTTTATCTTATTTGTATTTCCAATGTAGTTGTTGGAAATGATTAAATCACTTATTCTCATTTTACACCATATTTAAAATTGTTTGCAAAATCTCATCAGCAACAGTGATGAGTTTAGCCGATGCCTCATATGTTCTCTGAAACTTTAAAACGTTTGTCATCTCTTCATCAACAGAAACTCCGGATTGCGATGCCCGCAACTGAGCAAGTTCATCCAAAACCATCTGGTTAGCTTGTGTATAATTATTCTGAAGCATTCCATCATTACCAAGTCCATTAATCATTGATGAATAGCTTTCTTGTAAAGTATTTCCATCCATCAATTTTGCATCAGTAAGTTGAGCAATGCGTAAAGCTATTTCTCCATTACCCTCTGTTCCATCCAAAGAGATTGCAATTTTATTTGGATCATCAATTAACTCAGTATTAATTATTAATTCACCGTTCACATAACCTTCAAAGAAATTAAGTCCAGTTTCCTGTGGATCTGTAATTGTGAAACCATTAGCATGTTCTCCATTAACAGCTTCTACTAGTTTATTTATCACTGCATCAAGTTTTTCCTGGTAAGCCGGAATCTTTTTTGAATATACTTGTGATAAGGCATTAAGTTCACCGCCAGTTAAAACGATTGGATAACTTCCATCTTTAACTTTAAGATTAAGTTTTCCATTTACTTCTTCAGCTACAAATTCTGAGGAATGCATTCTATCAACCGCAAGTGCGCCGCCAATAGAAATTACTGCAGAGTTTGTGTTATCATAAACAACATTAATGTTTACCAAATTACTAAGTTCATCAACCAAAGCATCTCTTTTATCAAGAAGATCGTTTACCGGAACACCATTATATGCATTGGAAAATTGTTCGTAATTGATTTGATGAATCTGATCTAGAATTGAATTTACAGAATTTACTTTCTGATGAAATTCCTGTTTAATATCTCCTTTTAAAGTATTCAATGACTGATTTACAGAAGTTACTTTTGCTGATAAATTATTTGCTGCATTCAAAACATTTGTTCTTAATGGAACTGAATTTGGAGTAACTGCAAGTTCATTAAAACTATTAAAGAATGTTGTCATCAGATTTGATATGCCGAGATCTGAAGGTTCTGAAAAGATTTTTTCTACATCACCAACTAGTTGGCTCTGTCTGTTGCTATCAGAAAATTTTTGATTTGTTCCAATAATGTGTGCATCAACCAATCGGTCTCTCACGCGCATCACATCAGAAATCTTTACCCCGTTGCCCCAAACTAACCCAGCTGTAAGATTCGATGTTTCTGTTTCAAACACAATTCGCTGTCTGGAGTAATTTGGATTAGCCGAGTTAACGATATTGTGCGACGTTACTTCTAGAGCCCGTCTGTATACAGCTAAGCTTCTTGAAGATATATCAAATATTTTTGTTAGTGCCATTTTATTGCTTTAAGCTTTTCTATCAAAAAAATTTTCTTTTTTTGTACCAAGAATGTTTTTGATTAAGTCGCGTATAAATTTTCTTGAATTACTAATGATTATTTCATTCTGTGAATTCAATAAAAGAACTTCTTTAACTCTTTCCAATAAGATTGCTCTTACCTGGTTAAACTCTTCATAAACTTCAGGATCAATAGCCAATAACACATCCGCCAATTTATCTAAAGCTTCATTTTTATCAGCTTCTATTTGATAATGCTTTAAAGCAAAATTCACAGCCTCAGCTCTTTTATCTTCACAGTTTTTTATGCGATGAAGAATTTTTTCTTCCTGTTCAATAGCAATTTCAATATCATCCAGCTCACTATTAACAATTGATCTTTGTAATTTCTTAAGCGTGTTAATAAAATCACTTAAGTAAGTGATTTGTTCATAAGTAAGTTTTAAAATCTCGTCATAGTACATTTTTCGGCTCCTCAAAATTCTTTAGATATCCAATAACACGCTTAACATAAGTTTGCGTTTCTGTAAAAGGTGGAATTCCATTGTATTTGTCCACATTTCCTGGTCCGGCATTATATCCAGCCAAAGCAAACTTTAGGTTCCCATTGTATTTTCGAAGAAGTTCGGACAAATATTTAGCCCCACCCATAATATTTTCTTTTGGGTCCCAAACGTTGTTAATTCCCAGGTATTTTGCAGTTGAATCAATTATCTGCATCAAACCTTTTGCGCTGGCAGTTGAAACAGCATTTTCTTTCGCTGATGACTCTGCAAGAATGACAGATTTAATAATATTCTTATCAACACCATAAGTTTCTGATGCATGATCAATTATTTCATCATATTTACTTAATCTGTCTAAGGATTGATTAGACGGTTTTACTAAGGGAATTTCTAAAGTGCTGGTGGTTACTTCAATCTTGGGTTGTTTTATTATCGGATTTAATTTAGGATTTAGAACTTCTGTAGATAATTTTTCACCAGTTAATCTTTTATAAATCTCATCTGCAACACCAAGACCGGTTCCTTGTGATATTTTATCAGCAATTTCATACTGGAAAATGGAATCAAAAAAATCTCCGCCAAAACTATCTTCACCAAACATTCCGCCTGTTGTTTGATTCATACTTTTCAACATCATTGAAGTAAGTAAACTTTCAAACTGTTTAGAAACGTCAGCCATTTTTTGTTTTTCGGAAACGGAAAGATTCTTTGCAACCGGTGTAAATGGAATGTGTTTCTGTTCGTTAGTTATTTTTAAACTTAATTCATTCATTTTAGATAATAACTAATTCTGCTATTAATGCTCCGGCTTCTTTAAGTGCCTGGAATATTGCAATTATTTCTTTTGGAGTTACTTTTAATGAATTAAGTGCGCTTGCAACTTCCTGAACATTTGAGGCTCCTGAGATTGCAATAGTATTTGTTGAATCCTGCATTGCAGTAGGAATTAAATTATGAACTACTGCAGTAGTGCCATAAGAAAATTCTGAAGGCTGAGAAACTATCGGATAGTCTTCTATAGTTATATTCAGACTTCCATGCGTTATTGAAACAGGTTTTATCTGAACATTTGTACCCGATACTATAGTGCCGGTTCGTTCATTTAATACAACCTTTGCAACATAATCAGTCTCTACGTTCAAGACTTCAAGCTCAGCAAGAAAATTTACAATGTTCGTCTGCCTGTCTGTTGGTATATTTACACGAATCTCAGAAGCATCAATAGATGTTGCAGCGCTATCACCAAACTTTGCATTAATTGATTTAGCAACATTATTTGATGTCGTTAAATCAGGCATTCTTAAATAAACGCTGATTTGCTGATCTGTTACAATTTCACTTTCAAGAGTTTCTTTCATAACTCCGCCTTGAGGAACTCTTCCGGCAAGTGAGTGATTTTTTGCAACTCTGTTTCCGCTTGCTGTATTGTAATCATATCCTCCTATAGAAAGAGGCCCTTGGGCAAAAGCATAAACTTCACCAGCGATACCGGAAAGCGGAGTTAATAACAAGGTTCCGCCAAGCAAACTTGAGGCATCCCCCATAGACGAAACTGTAACATCAAACTTTGCACCCGGTTTGTAGTTAGAGTTTAAACTTGCTGTAACCATAACAGCGGCTACATTTCTTGTCTTTACATCTGTTTGAGGAACTGTAATTCCAAATCTTTTTAACATACTTGTAATAGATTGCATAGTAAATTGAGTACGATAACTATCACCTGTTCCGGCTAATCCAACAACTAACCCATAACCAATAACCTGCTCAGCATTATCTCCGGAAATTGTGGCAATATCTTTTATCCTTTGAGAGTAGATAAAAGACGATAAAAATAATAGAGCAATTAATATTCGGTTAAAGCATTTCATATTTCACCTTAAAATATCCAGTGGAAGAATTTTGTTAGCCAGCCTGGAGATTGAGCATCATCAATTAGCCCATTACCTTCAAAACTAATTTCAGCATCAGAAATGTTGTAAGATAAAACTGAGTTATCTGCTCTAACATCTGACGTTCTTACAATCCCTTTTATATTGATTAATTGTTCTTCACCATTTATTGAAATCTTTTTACTTCCGCTTATCAACATATTTCCGTTATCAAGTACTGAATCAATTGTTGCACTTATTTTTGTTTGTATCATGCCAGATGATTCCGTTGAACCAGAACCATTAAACTCATTATTCGAACCGATACCCAAATCAACTTCAGGGACATCAGTTGTGTTTACTGTGCCTGCAAGATTGAATCCCAAATCACTTTCTCTTGAGCTGTTAGTTTTAGCTTTGTTTGTTGCAAGTGATGATTCAACCACAATAATTGTAATAGCATCGCCGATAATAGATGCTTTTTGATCTGAGAATAATGAGTAATAAGAATTCTTTCTCATATTCTGCGGAAAAGCTGTTGTTAAAAAAAGAACAGATATTAATAATATTTTTTTCATTTATTATTCAACCACCACTTTTGTTGCATCAATAATTCTTGCTTTAAATATTTTATTGCTTGAAGAAACAAATTCAATCGTATCTCCGGCACCACCCTGCTGTCTTGCGAAAGCTTCTGTTTTTACAATTACATTTCCATTCCTAACTTCAGCAGAAACTTTATCACCAGAACTTATTAGTGGAATCTTCTCAATCTTTTCTTCAAAGAGGATTTCGCCTTTTTTTATAAATGTTTTTGCTCGAAAATTTAAAACAGCAAAATCAACACTTACTGGATTGCCGTTGAGTCTTGTTACATCTAAAACTTTTTCTTCAAAACCTGAAATATTCAGCAATTCTTTTTTTTCATAATCTCTATTTGCAACCAAAAGTTTTTTGAACAATTGCACTTTTATAGAAACAACGGAAGCAGAAGTTTTCTTTCCTTTTGTTGCGATAACTGGAATGAAAACAACGCCTTTACTCAAATTGATGTTTCGTGTATAATCAATTTCTATTTTATCATCAGATGAAAAGTTCTGCTGAAGTTGTATTTCGATTCTTTGATATTCAGGAAATTCTTTCTGTAAATAGTTCAGAACTTGCTCATTAAATGGTTGAGCAAGCAGTCGAACACTAAAAAATATGATTAGTAAATATTTCATCTTAGTTCTTATCTTTTAAGATTGTTAGCCATTGTCATCATTTCTTCAACAGTCTTTACAGTTTTACTGTTTAGTTCATAAGCACGCTGAGCAGTAATCATAGAAATCATTTCTTCAACAACATCCACATTAGAAGCTTCCAGATATCCTTGATGCAATTCACCAAAATCATCAAAACCCGGGTTACCAAGTATTGGTCTGCCGCTTTCAGGTGATTCGGAATAGAGATTATCTCCAAGAGCAAGCAATCCACCTGGATTTAGAAATCTTACTAGTTGAATATTGCCGACCGGAATTCTATTTCCATCAGCTTGCTGTAATTCAACTGCACCGTCTCTTCCTATAATCACACCTACAGAATTTTCATCAAGTGCAATTTCAGGATCGAGAAGATATCCGCCAGTTGTACAAAGATTGCCTTCAGAGTTCAGCTTAAAGGAACCATCACGCGTATAAACGATTGTTCCATCAACTTTTCTTACTTGAAAAAATCCTTCACCTTGTATGGCAACATCAAGTGGATTATTTGTAGCAGCCACATCGCCTTGTAAAAAAGATTTCTGGGTGGTTGAAGGTTTTACTCCGTTTCCAACTTGTATAGTTCCTGTTCCTGATTCCGAATTACCAGGGGTAGTAGAATTAACAGTATTAACAACAACTTCCTGATACATCAAATCCTGAAACTCAGCTTTGTTTTTCTTAAAAGCAGTTGTGTTCATATTTGCCATATTATTCGAGATCACTTCAATGTTAAGCTGCTGCGCATACATACCTGAAGCTGCTGTTCTTAATGCTCTGTTACTCATTTTATCATCCTCTGTTTACTCTTAAATTCTTCCAAGATCATTTGTTTTTTCTAAAGAATTATCCAAATAATTAACCATCTTATAAGCGGTTTCGTATTCTTTAGAAATGTTAATCATATTTTCAAGCTCAACCATTGGGTTAACATTTGATTCTTCTAAGTATCCCTGTCGTACTTCAAATTCTGATTCTTGTGCAATATTCTGAATATCCTGAGTTGAATTAAAATTTAATCCGGATTTTCTCTTTTCATAATCATCAATTTTTACAATTAGAAGATCCGCAACGTGTAATTCATTAACCGAAAGTTCACCATTGCGTGAAATTTTAATTTCTGATTCTTCACCATTAAGAAATTGAGTAAGATTTATTTCCCCGTTTTTTCCCATAACACTGTTGCCTTGCTCATCAACAAGAAATCCTTCATCAGATACTTTAAAATTTCCTTTGCGCGTAAATTCATATCCATTTTGTGTTTGAATTGTAAACATACCTTCCCCAACTAATGCAAGATCTAACGGATTAAGTGTTTCGTAAATCTGACCTTGTGATGTATCTACTGAGCTTCTTATCTGAGATTTACCTTCTGATTTTAAAATTTCGGAAAACAATCCTTCTCTTTTAAACCCTACAGTGTTAAGATTTGCAAGATTACCTGATATCTTTTCCATATTTTTATTTGCAGCCATAAGGCTTCTTGCTGATTGATATATTCCTTTAATCATTTTAGCTCACCGTTTCTTAATTACTACACATCTGAATTTTTGCGGCCAATAATATCTCGCCCGCAGGCATTCTTAATTTTTTTGATTTAATCATTAACTGCACTTGATTCACATCTTCAGAGATTTTTGCTTTCTTTATAAGCTGCTGTCTTTTCTTTTGCTGTTTTTTGTCAGTATGAATTAATAATTTTTCTGAGCGAAGCAATCCAACATTGTGTTTAAACTGTGCATCAGCTTTGCTTTTAGATCGAAGTCTTCTAAAAAGTAAATAGCTGATTACTATCAGAAGAATAACTATTGCTGCCATTTTGATTAAGAATAATCCAGTAAACATTATTACTCTCTCATTTTTCTTTTTAATGGAAAGGAAAATATTAAGTTTGTTCCGGTGCCTGCATCGCTGCTAAATCTCATTTCGCCTTCGTGTTTATCCATAAGGTGTTTTAAAATGTTCAATCCAAAATCTTTATCTTCTTTGGATACAGAATCAATCGTATCTGTAAAGAGCATTTTTACAATAATGGTTTCGTTGCTGTAGCGGCTTTGTATAATTATTCCACCGCCTGTTCCGCGCAGAGGATTTATCAAACTAAAAGAATTCATAAAGATTTGTTTTAAGCTGTTATAGTTGCTTAAAATTGATGGGATGTTTTCTTCAAGATCCAGAACACACTCACAAGAATCTGCTCTCAAACTATGCTCGATAACTTTATAAAAATCATTAATAGCTGTGTTAACTGAACACGAATATAATTTCGGCTTGCTGTCACTGTTGTTTATAAAGTTGCCTAAGCGATCAAGAATTTCTTTTATTGTGTGAACCTGGCTCCTGATAAATTCAGTTGCTTCTTCATCAAGATCCGGATTTTCTTTTTGAAGCAAATCTGAATAGCTCATAATAACTTGAAGTGGTGAACCAATTTCTTCAATACTTTTGCTTGTTAGTTCCCCAATCGCAGCAAATTTAAAATCATTAAAAAGTTTTGATTGAAGTATTTGATATTCAGAATATGTTTTATTTAACTCATCTCTTAACCGAACAAACTCTAACTTTGCAAAAGATTGATTAAGAATTGTAAACAGAGTTCTATATTCAAATGAATCTTCACTTAAATACTTAAGATTAGTTAGCGCGGCCAAAACTCCGGAGAATCTGTTATTGCTGAAAATCGGAACAACCAAACAACTTAATCCTGAAATTGATGCTGCATTATCTACATCCCAAGGTAAGAATTTAGGATTTTTTGATTCTGCTACCCAATCAAGAATTCCATTCTTCAAAAAATTCTTCACATAATAAAAAAGTTTCTGGTTGCAGGCTTTGTTAATAGGTTTGCATTCACTTGTCTTATCATCAAGAGAAAATATTTCAGCATCTAAAAAAAATGATAATTTGCTTACTTCAGATTTAAAGGCATCAACAATCTCTTCACTTTTATAAAGTGAATTCAATTTTTCTGAAAATGATAACAAATCTATTTTAACATTTCCGCCTGAAAGCACACTAACTTGCTCACGTGATAATGGAAGATTTGTTCTAACTTTTATTTTGTATTTACCATCGCTGGCTTTTTCTAATTGCTCAACTGAACTTAAAAATGGTAAGTACTCCCGCCTATTTTCTTTTAATAATCTCAATTTAAAAACCTTACAAATTCAATTTGATTCCAGAAAATGTCTTTATATCCATCAATAAATCTCTCAACATCAAGTTCGCGTTCCAGGTTAAACTTTTGCATTGAAAACGGACTCAGAGTAACATCGTTATCCCAAGGTGCGCTTGTAAGTTTTAATCTGTTAGTAATATAATCGGCAAGATTAACAACGGCGCTTAATACCGGACTTGAACTTGTAGCATCAGGAGCGTGATGCGAAAGTATAGGATCTGAAATCTCCCTTGGAAAGTTCCAGCGGTCTAATAAGAAGAATCCAACTTGTTCGTGTGTCATTCCAAGTACATCCAATTCAGCGTCTCTAAATGTCATTCCTTTTGATTCAACAAGCTCAGTTACATTTATGAAACTGGAATGTAAGTATCGGTGAATAATTGAAATTCCGATATCATGTAAGAATCCTGCAATAAAAGCTTCACCTGAATTATTAAAACCAATATCTGAAGCAAGTTTTTTACAAGCTGTTCCGGTTAGATATGAGTGAAGCATAAATTCTTTTGAGTTAAGATATTTATCAGTTTTATTTCTGAAAGCTTCAGCAACCGAAAGAGCAGAAATGATATTTTTTAACTCGCGATAACCAAGAACTAAAATTGCGTATTCTATTGTTGTAACTTTTCTTTGTAATCCATACAAAGGTGAATTTGCAATAGTCAATATCTTTGTTAACAAAGCCTGATCTTTAGAGATAACCTTATTCAGTTCGCCGGCTGTTGTGTATTTATTATCTAAAAGCTTAATTGTTTCAAACATCACTTTTGGAATTACCGGCAAGTTTACTACACTCGTGAGAACTTTTTCGGTTCTTTCTCTTTTTTGTAGAATATCTTGAGTATCTGCTATCATTGTCTCCTCGTTAAAATTTAATTGAATCTATCTGAACACGGAATAATTGTTCATAACTTTGAATAAAACTTTCTAAATAACTTTCATCACCAAGATTAAGTATATCGATAATACCGAGATCTAATTCATAATTTTCATCCCAGTTTAAATCACCCATTGCAAAACGCTGGGTCATATAATCTGCTAAATGGATTATTGCCGCCATTTCTCTTTCATGCTCTGCTTCTGATGGATTATGATGGCAAAGAATTGCATCACCAAGAGAAGCTGGAAGATTCCATTTTTCAATTAAGAACTGTCCTATTTCCTGATGAGAAATTCCTAAAACTTTTTGCTCTGCATTTGTAAATCTCATCTGCTGATCATTCACTAAAGAGCAGATCTCTTTAAATCCTTCGTAGAAATATCTTTGAATAACTGAAATACCAAGATCATGAAGAAGACCACAAGTAAAAGCTTCGCCCGATTTTCTGTAACCAAGATCGTCAGCAATTCTTTTTGCAGCACTAGCGGTAATTAATGAGTGCAACCAGAAAGCTCTGCGATTCCAGTTTTTATCTTCTTTACTTTTAAAAGCTTCCATCATAGAAAGTGCAATAACAATATTTTTAATGTGGTCGAAGCCCAAAATGACAATTGCGAACTCAATAGTAGAAACTCTGCGCGGTAAGCCATACAACGGTGAGTTTGCTACGCTTAATATCTTTGCAACCATCGCCTGATCTTTGCTGATAAGTTTCCCCAAATCAGTAGCGCCGGTTCTGGGGTTATCTAACATTTTGGAAACTTCGACCATAATAAATGGAACGGACGGAAGGTTTCTAATTCCGGTTAGTAATCTTTTATTCCTTTCGCGGATTACTTCAGTATTTTCTAAATAATTAGTCATTTAAAACCAATAATTTTGATTTAAGATCTTTAACAATTCTTGTGTGAATTTGTGAAACTCTTGAAACTGTTATTTTCATTAACTCTGCAATTTCTTTGTAGTTTAGATTTTCAAAGTAGTATAAACTCAAAAGCAATCTGTCTCTTTCGTTTAACTCTTTAATTGCACTCATTAAATATTCCTTCATTTCGGTTTTTTCAACGGTAACTGATGCTGGCTCAGAATCATTCGCAATTACTTCGCCCAAAGTGTAGCCATCTTCATCTTCCGGTGATCTGCTAAGTGAAACATTTGTATAGAATGATTCAATTGATGACTCGTTAGCATCATTTTTAAATTTGCTTTGAAGCTTTCTTAACTCATCAATTATTTTTCCGCGGATTCTCTGGATTGCATAAGTTTCAAACTTAGTTCCATAGTCAGGATCAAACCTATCAATCGCCTCGTTCAATCCTTCAATTCCATATTGAAAGTAATCTCTTTCATCAAGAATACTGTTTATTGCAAATTTGGAATGATGAATTACGTAATGCACAAGATTTACGTAATTAAGAATAATCTGCTTTTTCAAGATTGGTGATTGGTTATGTTTGAACTGCTGCCAGAGTTCTGCGTTATTCATTTGCATTATTCTTTACTCACTTTTTTTTGAATCAGCTGGGGTTAGAGTTTCATTTTTATTTATCATCTTAAAAACAAATAGTACTACTACACTTAACACGATTGTAAGCGCAATAAATACTATAAAGGATTTCATAACTACATCCTGCAGAGGCATTCCTCTCTGACTGAAAAAGATCAGTGAAAAACAGAAAATCAGTAGGCCAAATTGTATAAGTATTTTATTCATTTTTTTTATTCCTTGCTTCAGTTAGGCAAACCCTGTACCAATAGCGACGTAGAAATAAAAGCTAAATTGTTTTAATTAGAGGCTGTTTTTGAAGCTTATTGATGAGCTTTGAAGTACGGGTTGGTTAATATTCAACACTTGATGAATTTTACTAATCTTGGCTACAGTATGATTAATTGATGTGATTACCTTATTTGTTTGATTATTTTCTGCCAGCAGTTTTTGATCAATGATTGACTTTCTAACTTCATTAGATTCCGGTATTTCATTAAGAAAGTTTACGCTAACTTTTAAGAAATGATCAACAGCTGAGTTAAGATTTTGAAAAGCCTGTTTCCCTTCAGATTCTTCTACACATCTGTTAACTACAATGTAAATTCCATCAGTGTTATCATTGTTTTTTAATAGTTTAATAAGCACATAAGCATCCATCAAAGCTGTTGGTTCCGGATTGGTAATAATAAGTTTTGTTTTTGCTTTTGATAAAATGTGAAGGTTCTCGTCACTTATACCGGCACCTAAATCAAAAACTATTAAATCATATTGGTTTGAAAGATTATTAATCTCGCTAATCATTTTATTGATCTGATTAAAAGTGGGTTTATCTAAGCTTGATAATCCTGAATCACCAATTATGATATCCAGATTAGAATTATAACTTGAAATAATTTCAGTAAAGATTGCTTTAGATTCAAAAAAAGTATTTAAAGTTTTTTGAGGATGTGAATTAAATAATAAATGCAGATTTGATAAATTGAAATCAACATCAACCAATAGTACCTTTTGTGATTTTGAAAATTCATATGCAAAGTTTGCTGCAAAAAATGTTTTTCCTGTTCCGCCTTTGCCGGAAGTTACAACAACTATTTTTTCTGATACATTATTTTTTTCTTCTGTGCTGTATAACTTCTCAAGTTCACGAATCCTGTCTAGTTGACCGGTCATGATCTAAGTTGACCTGTATATATTAGATTTGCTATGTAATCTTTATCAGCAGAAATAATATCATCGGGAATGGTTTGTCCATTAGTTAGAAAGGCAATCGGGCTACCCGTTTTTGTTGAAAGATTAATAATATTTCCGTGTACAACCGCTTCATCAATCTTGCTCATAATAAAAGCACCGTAATTAAATATCTTAAACTTCTTTGCAATTTCTATAAGATTTCTTGTTGAACTGGTTGCAGACAGAACAAGAAACGTTTCATCAATTTTTACAGACTCAAGAAAATCCAAATTGGTTTTAAGTTGTGCATCATTTTTGTGATTTCTTCCAACGGTATCTATGAATACAATATCTTTCTTTGAAAATTTTTTCATTAATGCCGGCATTTCAGATGGTTCGTATGCTACAAGAAAATCAGTATGGCTCACATCTGCAAAACTTTTTAATTGGTCTATAGCTCCAAGTCTGTATGTATCAATCGAAATTAATCCAACATCAAGCTTGTGAATAATTTTTGCAATCAATGCAAGCTTTGCAATTGTTGTTGTCTTTCCAACTCCGGTTGGACCAACAAGTGCTATAACTTTGTTTTGTTTTTTAACATTCAAATCCAAAGTCTTTGTAAGTATTAAAGAACCTAGACAAGTTTGCACATAATTTTCAAGATTATCTTTTGATAAAAAATTCTTATACTTTTTAAGCTGCTCCATTATAGAAAGCACAACCGATTTCTGAACTTCTCGTTCAGTAAGATTTTTAATAATAACTTTCATTCTATCATCTTCAACAGGTTTTGCTTTAGGAGTTTCAACTTCCTTTTCAACTTTTGGAGTTACTCCATATGTTTCACTAATTCTTTGTTTTTGATTTTGATTCTGTTGATAAATCTTGGCGGACATATTTTTCATTTCATCAGCAAATGAGTTACTTTGACTAAGATTTTGTTTTATAATCTTTGCTTTCGTTTCTTCTGCTATCTCAAATTTATCAACACCGGCAGTAATTTCATATAGCTTTAGTCTGCTATCATTTTCATCGGCAACTACTTTAGTCCCTAGAATTAAGGCTTCGGAGCCTAATTCGGATTTCATTATTTGTGTTGCTTCTTTAAGTGAGGCTGCTCTGTATTTTTTAATGTGCATTTGATATCTCCAGGTTATCAATAAATTCTATTTCTATTTGCGATGGAAGTTCTGTGTATGACAGAACTGTTACACTTTGGAATGATGAATTAATTAATCTATAAAAATATGGTCTTATAGTTGCAGATGTTATAAACACTGGTCTGTAACCGAGCGCATCAAACTTATCAACAATAATCTGCATCTTATTTTTCAGTTCTGATAACATAACAGGATTTAACCCTAAAGTCTGCACAGCGTCTTTTTGATTTTGAAATGACGCTGTAATGTATGCCTCAAGTTTTTCACTTATTGCTGCAGCGTGAATAATTCCGTTGCCATCTTTGTAAAGATTTGCAATTGTATTGTTTAATGAATGTCGTACATATTCAGTTAACACATCAATATTTTTGGTTACTTTCGAGTAATCTATTAAAGCTTCAATTATCTGTACAAGATCTTTTATTGGGATTAGTTCTCTAAGTAGATTCTGCAATACTTTTTGTATTGTACCAAGAGGCAGAACATCAACAGAAATATCATCAATAACAGCAGGATAATCTTTCTTAAGATTTTCTAATAATTGTTTAACCGCTTGCCTGCTCAATATTTTATCAAAATTAGTTTTTAATGTTTCCTGCAAATGTGTTGATAAAACTGAGATTGCATCGACAACAGTAAAACCTAAAAGTTCTGCTCTGTCTTTTTCTTCTCGTGTTACCCAAAAACTTTGTAACCCAAATGCAGGATCTTTTGTTGGCATTCCATCTATCTGATCTTCAATTCCGCCAGGATTCATTGCTAAGAATCTATCCGGATGAATTTCAAATGATGAAACAATGTTTCCTTTTATTTTTATTATGTACTCATTTGGAGAAAGTTGCAGGTTATCTCTAACTCTAACTGGTGGAATTAAAACACCAAATTCCAAAGCAATAAATTTTCTTGTAGTAGAAATTTTATTGAATAAGTTTCCACCTTGCGATTCATCCACAAGACTAATTAAACCATAGCCGATTTCAATCTCAATCGGATCAACCTGTAAATATTGTTCAACAACATCCTCGCCTTTTTCACTGCTTACGATTTCTTCTTCAATAACTGTTGCTTCATTATTTTTATTTCTGTTCTTAACAAATGATGTAACTCCTAACACTAAACCAATAAACACAAATGGAATTGTCGGCATTCCAGGTAAAAAAGAAAACATAATAACTGTAGCCGCAACAATTCCAAGAACACGTGGATTTGCAAGTAACTGTGATTTAATCTGTGTATCAAGAGGCGTTCCAGCTGCACTTCTTGTAACAACCATACCTGCTGCTGTAGAAATAAGCAACGCTGGAATTTGAGAAACTAAGCCATCACCAATTGTTAGAATAGTGTATTGCTGTAATGCTTCTACTATGGAAAGATCTCTTTGTCCCACACCAATAATAAATCCACCAACAATATTTATAACGCTTATTATTAACCCGGCAATCGCATCGCCTTTTACAAACTTTCCCGCGCCATCCATAGCGCCATAAAACTCTGCTTCACGGGAAATGTTATCACGTCTTTTTCTTGCATCCGCTTCTGTTATTAAGCCTGTATTTAAATCAGCATCAATCGCCATCTGTTTTCCGGGCATAGCATCAAGAGTAAATCTTGCGGCAACTTCTGAAATACGACCTGATCCTTTTACGATAACCATGAACTGAACAATTAAAAGAATGATAAACACAATAAACCCGACAACATAGTTTCCGCTTACAACAAACTGCCCGAATGTTTCAATTACTTTTCCGGCATATCCATCAATAAGAATTAATCTTGTAGAACTGATGTTTAATGATAGTCTGAAAAGAGTCGAGATTAAAAGCAAACCGGGGAATATTGATATATCTAGTGGTGATTGAATGAACAATGACACTACAAAAATCAGAACTGATACTGTAATACTTAGTGCAAGAAAAAAATCAAGAAATCCTGCCGGCAATGGAATTAGCATTAACCCGAGCATAAAAATTAATGCAAAGGCTAAAACTACATCACTATTTCGACCAAACATTTTCATAACAGGCTACACAATACTTTTCTTCTTAGATTTTTTAAGATTATAAACATATGCTAGAACCTGTGCTACAGCTTTAAATAATGATGCCGGAATCTTATCTCCGATATCGCACATTTTATACAACGCTCTTGCAAGTTCTCTGTTCTCCTGGATAGGAATATTATGCTGCTTTGCAACTTCTTTAATTCTTTGAGCAAGATTATCAACACCTTTTGCAATTACTTGTGGTGCGGCATCTTTATGCATATCATATTTTATTGCAACGGCATAGTGAGTAGGATTTGTAATCACAACATCTGCCTTAGGAAGATCTTTCATCATCCTTCGCTTAGATGCTTCATACATTAATTTTTTAATTCTTGATTTGATCTGAGGATCGCCTTCTGTCTGTTTCCATTCTTCTTTGACTTCTTCCTTAGTCATCATCATATCTTTATTAAACTTGAACTTTTCCCATGCAAAATCTGCGGCTGCAATTGCAAGGTAAACAAGTCCGATTTTCCAGATAAGTGCAAAAGCTGAATCCAGCATAAAAGCTAATATCTCATTTATACTATAAGATTCCAGTTCAGTTGCCGATGTAATGAGATCATCAAGTATATAGTATGTAAACAATCCAACAAGCGCTAACTTGAATAGCGATTTAACAACTTCTGCTAATGATTTTGCAGAGATAAGATTTTTAACTCCCTTAAATACATTAAGCTTATCAAACTTTAATGAGAGTGCCTGCGGACTTAATTTGATGCCAACTTGTGCTACGTTTGCTGCTAAAACCATTATTAGAAGTCCAACCATTATAGGAGCAAGTGTTATTGCAAAGAAGATTGACCAGTCCATCATAAAACTGCTTATCATCGAAAGACGATTAGGAAATGTATCTAAAGAATCAAATATCGATACCGTAAAATGCTTTATTCTTGATCCAATAAAACCCTGGAATAAATAAAGCATCGTAAATCCGGTGCCAAATACTGCAAGCGAATTTACTTCACGACTGCGTGCTACCTGGCCTTTTTTGCGGGCATCATCTAACTTTTTCCCGGTCGGTTGTTCGGTTTTTTCTTTGCCGTCTTGCTCAGCCATTCTATATTCCCATCGCTTCTATAAGATTATACAATTTGCTTTCATAATCCTGCAAAAGATTTTTTATTATATACAAGTAGAGCGGAGTAATAGATGCAAGCATTAATAACCCAATTCCAATTTTAAGCGGTTGTGTAACAAAGAACACCTGCATCTGTGGAATGATTCGGGATACAATGCCTTCTGCAATGTGGATAAGAAAAAAGGAAACCATAATTGGTGAAGCAATTTTTACAGCAATTACAAAAACTGATGCGGCATAAACAATTATTAAATCATACACCGGTTTTGTAAGTGTAAATTTACCTAATGGAATTACAGAGAATGAATGCTTTAATGAGCTGATGATATAATGATGTCCATTAATTATAAAAAATATCATTAGAGCACCGTAATAAAGAAATTCGCCAATAATATTATTACTCTCATCCGCACTTGGATTAAAGACTTCTGCCATTGTTAACCCCATATCAAAGCCGATCAATGTTCCGGCATACGAAACTCCCCAGAAAACAAATTGAAGCATAAACCCGATTACCAATCCTGTTATTGCTTCTTTAATTGAAAGTATTATGATCATATATCCAGATGGAACAGCACTTATAGCCGAACGATCTATTGTAAGATAAACTATGTACGCGATAACGATAGAAAGGAATATTTTGGGAAGTGTTGGAATTACTTTGCTGCCAAAAACCGGGGATGTTATTAATGCTGTTGATATCCTGATAAAAATTAGAATAACTATAATAAAATCAATTATTCCAAACATCGTCATCTTACCAGTGTAATGAACATCGTGAAGTATTTTTCAGTAAACGTTACTAATGTGTCTATTATCCACGGTAAAAGAACAACAATTGTTAAAACAGTAAAAAATATTTTCGGAACAAAGGTAAGTGTCATTTCCTGTATTGATGTTGCTGCTTGAAATATCGAAACAACAATTCCAACGAACATTGCAACAGCAAGAATTGGCAGAAGAATTATAAATGCAGTTGTAAATGCATCTTTCAAAATCTCAACAAGTAATTCTTCGGTCATTTAGGCAAAACTCCTTACAACTGATCCTATAATTAAATTCCATCCATCAACAAGAATGAATAATAAAATTTTAAATGGTAGTGATACAAGCATTGGCGGAAGCATCATCATACCCATTGACATTAAGATACTCGATATTATCATATCTACCATTAAGAAAGGTATGAATAGAAAGAATCCGATTATAAATCCTGTTCTCAATTCACTTATAACAAAAGCTGGAATAACAATATAAGTCGGAAGTTCAGATCTATTATCTGGCCTTTTCATATTTGCGAGTGAAATAAAAAGACCAAGATCTTCATCTCTTACATTCCGGAACATAAATTCTCTGATTGGTTCTATACCCTTGTTGTAAGCTTCCTCAGTTGTTATCTTTTCATCCATCAAAGGCTTTAAAGCTTCTTCGTTAACTTTATTCCAGGTTGGCGCCATCACAAAAAAAGTAACAAAAAGTGCAACACCGGCTAATAGCTGTCCTGGTGGCATTTGCTGGGTGCCGAGTGCACTTTTAAGAAAATGGAACACAATGATTATTCTTAAATAAGCAGTTGTCATAATCATTATAGATGGCGCCAACGCAAGAATGGTCATCAACAACAAAATTTGTAATGTTACTGAAACATCTTGTGGATTATCAGAACTTCCTACCTGCACATCTAACTTTGGCAATGGAAATGAAAGACTTTGGGTCTGCTGTGTCTGCTGGGCAAAGTTAGTTGATGCAAATACAATAAGAAGTATAAAAATTATATAAAGATTTTTGTTTTTCATTTTGGGAGAAATTTTTTGAATATATCAGCAAATCCCTGATTCGGGTTTGCGTATGCCTCATTCATTACATCAGATTCATCAGCATCGATTTCTTTTAACAGAGTTATATTGTTTTCACTTACGCCAAGAATTAAAAGTTTGTCTTTTACTTTTACAATTGATAAAAATTTTTTCGGCATTATCATCTGGTTGTTGATTACCTTTATATCCAGCAATGCATTACCGCCGCGTTTGAATGAATATCGTTTTACGAATACAAGTAATCCGTAAAGCATTAGACAGATAAGTAAAAGCGGAAAAATTAATTTTACAATTTCGAAAAATGACATAATTAAATTGCCTTTAACCGGTTTGATACATCAACAAGATTTACAATTCTGATTCCAAAATGTTTATCAATTACAACAACTTCACCTTCAGCAATTTTCTTGTTGTTTACAAAAATATCTACCGGTTCGCTTGCCAGTTTATCAAGTTCAATTACGTAACCGCGCTCAAGTTCTAATATTTCTTTAATCTGCATTTGCGTTCTGCCAAGTTCTATATAAATACTTAACTGCAGATCCTTAAGGAAGTTCAACTTCTCCATTGAGTCATTTCCACTGAATCTTGATTCCTCAAACTCTGGAAGTTCTGCTTCGCTTATAGATTTAACTTTACCGCTTCTTCCATCTTTGTTAGAGCTTTCATAATCCTTCAACGATTCTTCCCCCTGTTTTAATGTTTCTTCCATCGCAGACTTTCCTTAGTGTGAATTATTGTTTAACAAATTTTTTGTGATTTTTACAGCTTTATGGTTGTTTGATATTCCCGGATGACCATAAAACAATACCTTATTATAAACCCTTATAACGTGTTCATCGTGTATCTTATTATCTAAAACTATTACATCACCTTTTTTAAGTTCTGAAAGATCAATTATAGATATCGAAGATTTACCAAGCTCCACAGTAACAGGAACATAAGTATGATTTAAATGTTTGCTTAAAATATCTTTTGTTGTTCTTCCCTGGTTTTTTGTTGGTCTTGATGATGATAATTTCTGTGAAGACATTTTTGCAAGTATCGAATCGAAAGCAAATGTTGCAAAACATAAATTCATTAAATAAGATTCATCACCGAATGAAAACTCAAACGATATAAGCAGTACAGATTCATTAGGTGATGTTAACTGAACAAAATCAATATCCGGCTCAAAGTGATCAACAATAAAATCCATATTATCAATTATTTGCCAGGTCTTTTTTAAATCCATCATAACTTTTTCAACAATTACACTTAGTACTTTTTGTTCAATAAGAGTAATGTTGTTGCTCTGTTTTTTGCTTGAACCGTTGCCGCCGAGTAATCTATCAACAAGTGTTAATGCTAAATCTGCATTGAGTTCTAATATTCCCTTTATGTCTGTATTCTTTATCTGGAATGTGTATAAGCAGGCTGGATTAGGAACAGAAAGCACATATTCTGAATAATAAATCTGATCAATACTGTTAACTTTTATATTTACAACTGTCTGAAGTTTTGTTACAAGAAATGAACTTAAACTTTCTGCAAAATTTTCGTGGATGTTTCTGATTGTTCTTAATTGGGTTTTAGAAATTCTGTTAGGTAATCTAAAATCATAAGGGATTACTTCATCTTCAACCTGTATTTGCGGAAGACTTTCTCCACCGCTCTGTAACAGCGCATCTATTTCGGATTGTGATAAAACTTCTGACATAATTTATGTTCGATTACTGAATGATAAATTTGCTGAAATAAATATTGTTTACTTTTGATCCAGGCATTTGAACAGCAAGGTTTTTTAGAATTTCAGTTTTTAAAGTATCTCTGTAAGTAGCACTTCCAAGTTGAGTTACACTCTTGCTTGATAAAACACTTATGATTGCATCTTTAACAATCACTTGTTTTTCTTCCATCACTTTTTTGGATTCTTCATTTTCTACTGCAAGACCCAAACTTGCAAGCAAAAGCATTTTACCGTTTGTTTGTGCGGGATTAACAATCATATCATCAACAGAAAATATTAATCCGCTTTCACCGCTTTCAGAAGTTTTCCCCTCTTCAGTTTCGTCGGATTTTTCTTCAGTTGCTTCTGTTATTTCTTCTGTTGTTTCACCTTCTTTGGTCGCGGTAGTGTGACCGCTAGGTATTAAAATGTTTGCAGTAATAAAATAAACTGCTACCAATTGCACAATAAAAATTGGTAAACCAATCATTAATATTTTTGGATTGAACATAGACGGTTTTTTTTCCGCTTTAATTATTTCCGGGGGTGTATTTGTTTTTTCTTCAGCCATAATGGTAAGTCAGTTGCAACCGATATGCCATTAAAGAAGTTTAAAGAAATTGCGAAAAGGAGCTAAAAAGAAAAGATTTTGTGGTTAATATTATGCACCTGAATAAAAAAGGGAGCTTATTCAGCTCCCTTTATTAACTACTCTCTCTCACTAACTATCTAACTAAGTTGGTTATTTCCTGTAACAATGTATCTGATACTGTTACAATTCTAGCACTTGATTGGAATCCACGTTGTGCTACAATCATTCTTGTAAACTCTTCTGATA
>CALLZX010000370.1 GCA_937858935.1 uncultured Ignavibacteriales bacterium
CATATTCAACAGGATCTTCAACTGTAAGAACGTTAACTTCCGGTGATATTACCTGATATAGTGCTGCAACCAGTGTGGTACTTTTACCGCTTCCTGTTGGTCCGGTTAAGATTACCATCCCTTGTGGCTGGTTAATAGCTTTTTCAAAAGACTTTCTTGCAGTGCCGGCAAGACCAAGTTTATCAAGATCCCTGATAACTTTTCTATCATCAAGAATTCTTATTACAACAGTTTCAAATTTGTTTTTAAGTTCCGTCCCGACCATCGGTAAAATGGATACTCTAAATCTTATAATTATATTATCAATTTCCCTTTGAATAAAACCATCCTGAGCCATCTCTCTTTCAAATCGGTCCATTCCCCTTGCGCGATCTTTAACAACTGCAACCACTGCCTCCGGAAGTGTGCCTTCCTGAACATACCATGTTTGCAAGTTTCCATCGAGACGAAACATTACATGAGTTTTGTTCCCAGATCGAGGAATAAAATGTATATCACTCGCGCCTTTTCTTACTCCTTCAACTAAAGCTCCCTCAACAAGATTTATAAGAGCACTTTTATTGATCTCAGCATCAAGTTCCTGTTCATCAAGAGAAGAATCTTCTCGCTCATCTGTATCCATTTGGAGGTTTTCTTCCATCGCTTTAAGAAATTCATTTTCCGGGGGAAGAATAATATTGATGAGTTTTTCGTAGTCTTGTTTTTTTATGAAGATAACTTCATATTTTTTTGCATTTAGGCCAAAAGCTATTTTAGGAATGTTTCTATCAGTTGGATCAATTGCGGCGATAATTAGCTTGTCTTTATTTCTTTCATCAAACATGAAAGGAATTATTTTATGTTCAAGAATTAACTGCTTAAGTCCATCACCAGATCCGGTTATCATACTTTTTATTGATTCTAGTCTACTTTCCGGTACTTCTTCCGGGCGGGTTTCTAATTCACGGAAAGCATAAAGTATGGCTACTTCGCGAAAAATAATATCGTGGTCAAATTTAAAATCCTGAACTAATATCTGTGCAAGATTTCTTTTGATTTTACTTTTATCATTGGTTTTTGCAGCAAGTGCTTTCTCGAGCATCTGTCCATCAATTATCCCCTTCTTAAAAAGAAGATAACCAATTTTATCTGTCATCTCGAGATTAGTATCGATCATGCAATGTTTCCATTAATATTATTTGTTATTGCTGCTGTACCTGGAGTCTTCGGTCTTACAGTAGCGGTTTCTGCTGACACTAAAGTTAACAAAATCATTACAACCATAATAAACATTGCTATTCCAACTTGTATAAGTTCAATCAGATTTTTTAATTTGTAAACTGTTTCGGTTTCATAGTAATTAGCTAATTGAAGTGCTGTGTTCTTAATAGTTCCTGTTTC
>CALLZX010000371.1 GCA_937858935.1 uncultured Ignavibacteriales bacterium
CAAACATTCTTCATAAGCTGATTCTAATAATCCTGGTCCCAATTCTTTATGAACATCAATTGCACAACCAATTATTACTTTAGTAATATCTTCAAATAATATCTCAGTGGCTCTCTGTGCTTTCTCTGTGTTTCTCCGTGTAACTGGTTTTCTGTTTTAAGTATTCATCGGGTTACGTTTATTTGGATTTATGCCAAGTTCTTTTGCGGCTTTATCCAACGCTTTATCCTGAATCTTTCCTTCTTTAAATAATGCGGTTAACGTTGCAAACACAATATGTTTTGCATCCACTTCAAAGAAATCACGTAATGCTTCACGAGTTTCACTTCTTCCAAATCCATCTGTACCTAAAGAATATAATCTTCCGGGGAACCATTTAGATACTGAATCCGGTAAAGCTTTTACATAATCTGAAGAAGCAACAAATACACCATCTTCTTTACCAAGTATCTTTTCTATGTAAGATTCTTTTTGTTTAGCTGTTGGGTTTAACAAATTAAATCTCTCAGCTTCAAGTGCATCACGACGTAATTCTTTATAACTTGTTACACTCCATATATCACAAGCCACACGGTAATTGTCTTCTAATATTTTTGCAGCTTTAATAACTTCGTTTAAGATTGTTCCGCTACCGAACAACTGCGCTTTAAGTTTTAAACTCTTTTTATCTGATGCATGGAACTTATACATTCCTTTAAGAATACCTTCTTCAGCACCTTTTGGCATTTCAGGCATTCCATAATTTTCATTCATAAGAGTAATGTAGTAAAAAATGTTTTCCTGGTCTTCATACATTCGCTTTATACCATCACGAATAATTACAGCAAGCTCATAAGCAAAAGCAGGATCGTAAGCAACAAGATTCGGAACAGGATAAGCAAGTAAATGACTGTGCCCATCCTGATGCTGTAAACCTTCACCGTTAAGAGTTGTTCTACCAGCCGTACCACCAAGTAAAAATCCTTTTGCGCCAATATCGCCGGCAGCCCAAACAAGATCACCAACTCTTTGCAATCCAAACATTGAGTAATAAATAAAGAATGGAATCATATTTATTCCGTGTGAAAGATAAGCCGTTCCCGCAGCAATAAAAGAGGACATTGAGCCGGCTTCGTTAATTCCTTCTTCAAGTATCTGTCCGTCTTTTGCTTCCTTGTAGTAAAGAAGTGAATCCTTATCAACTGGTTCGTATAACTGTCCGGCATGAGAATAAATTCCAACTTGTCTGAATAATGCTTCCATACCAAATGTTCTTGCTTCATCAGGAACGATCGGAACAACTAATTTTCCCAGCTCTTTATCTTTTAAAAGTTTTGCAAGAATTCTAACAAACACCATTGTTGTAGAAACCTCACGTCCTTCAGTTCCTTTATAAAACTCTTCAAACAAAGATTCTGGTGGAGTTTTGATTGGACGAACATCCGTTTTTCTTGTTGGAACAAATCCGCCAAGTTGTTTTCTTCTTTCTTTAATGTAAGTTATTTCAGGACTGTCTTCAGCTGGTCTGTAAAATGGATCATTAAGTATATCTTCATCAGCGATTGGAATTCCAAATCGGCTTCTGAATTCTCTCATCTCATCTTCATTAAGTTTTTTCTGCTGATGTGTAACGTTCTTTCCTTCACCTGCTTCACCTAATCCATAACCTTTAATTGTCTTTGCAAGAATAACAGTCGGCTTTCCAACATAATCAACAGCAGATTTATAAGCTGCGTAAACTTTTTCCGGATCGTGACCACCGCGTTTCATCTTAAACAGCTGTTCATCAGTCATCTTTTCAACCATCTTTAAAAGATCAGGATCTTTACCAAAGAAATTTTTCCTGATGTAAGCGCCGCCTTCAACGGAATATTTTTGATACTCACCATCAACAACTTCACCCATACGTTTAACAAGTTTGCCATCAACATCTTTATCTAACAATGAGTCCCAATCTTCTCCCCAAACAACTTTAATTACATGCCAGCCTGCACCGCGGAAAATTGCTTCAAGCTCCTGCATAATTTTTCCGTTACCGCGAACAGGGCCGTCTAATCTTTGCAGATTAGTGTTGATAACAAAAATTAAGTTATCAAGTTTTTCTCTGGATGCAAGAGTTATTGCCCCGAGTGATTCAGGTTCATCAGTTTCACCATCGCCAAGAAATGCCCAAACTTTACCACCTGGTTTTTTCAATCCGCGATCTTCTAAGTATCTATTAAATCTTGCCTGATAAATTGCCTGCAATGGACCTAAGCCCATAGATACCGTTGGAAACTCCCAGAAGTTAGGCATTAGGTAAGGATGCGGATAAGATGTAAGTCCACCTTCAGGTTTTAAATCTCTTCTAAAATTTTTTAATTGCTCTTTAGTAATTCTTCCCTCAAGAAAAGCGCGAGCATAAATACCTGGCGAAGCGTGCCCTTGAAAATAAATCTGATCACCTTCATAGCCATCACCTTTACCACGGAAAAAATGATTGAAACCAATTTCATACAAAGTTGCGGCTGATGCGTATGTAGAAATGTGTCCGCCAACGCTGCCTTCCTGCTTGTTTGCTTTTACAACCATAGCCATAGCAATCCAGCGGATGAGACTTTTTATGCGTCTTTCAATTTCTCTATCGCCGGGAAACGGCGGCTGCTTTTCTTTTGAGATTGTATTTATGTAAGGTGTGTTTGCACTAAAAGGAACGTGAACTCCGGATTTGTGTGCCCGGATTTGAAGTTGATGAAGAAGCTCAACAACTCTTTCCGGTCCGCTATTCTGAAGAACATAATCCAAAGAATAAAGCCATTCGCTGGTTTCAAGTTCTTCAGTTTTTTTATCTTTTTTTATATCATCACTCATAAAAATTTCCTTTGTTCTTTCATTGAGGTCATTACGAGGATCCCGATTCATCGGGAGACGAAGTAATCTATAATTCAGATTGCTTCTCCCGATTGAAATCGGGATCGCAATGACAAAAATTACATAATGCTTATTTCTTTATACAAAACAACAATTTTGCAAATAACATCCCTTTGGAATAAATAAGAATAAAAGAAATGCTCTGGTTAAAATCGGTGTGAAAAAATAAAGGAAACGAGCTTTAATAACAACAATGTGTGATAACGATTAAGTGGAATTTGTTTCGGCTTTAATATTGGCAATCATTTAATGCCTTTGTTTTTTCCTTCTCAAAAAGCTCTGATCAAAAAAATCATTGCATCTATTAACATTACCGGGATATAGATAACCGATGTAATGCAAATTCCTTATCAACTGAAGTTCAAGATTTTTTCTTCTCTCTCTTGTTGATGATTTTTTTTCAGCCACCTCTCCCTTTTTCTTAAGCTGGTTTGAGCGGGCTTCTTTAAATTCTGTTAAAAGTGTTTGGGCAAGATTTTTAAGACTATTACCAAATACAGCGCTGTGTCTATCAGACGCTTTGTAAAATCTTTCCATAACACTTTCTGCTTTAGTAAGATTAAGATGCCAGTACTCTTTCATCTTGTAGGGAAAAAACTCCTGGTACTCTGCAGATTTTTTTCCAAACTGTGCACGAACCAAGCCTTCACTACTGCTAACAAATTGCTTAAACTCCTTTAACACTTTTGTTACTGAAATTGTAAGGCCCTGTTGTATAGCAAAATTTTTATCTTCCTCTGATATAGAACCAAAATACTGGTTGTAAGCATTTTGCGTCTCAGTAAATAGCTGGGTAAACTCTCCGATGCCGTTGTTAGCAGATAATCTTTCAAGATGTATCTCTGCAAACTTGCGGATGCTGTTATCGCTTATTGCGGACTTCTCGAAAAGATTGGCGAATAGGTTGTTAAAATCTATCATAAGTCTCCTTTGCTTAAAAAGTGCCATTTCCAAAATCGAAAATGCAGCACAAAATAACTATTAATATATTAAGTATTTTACAAATATTTTAATAATTAATTATTATGTATTATTAGATTTATCTGGATAATAAATAATTAGTTAATATATACTTTAATTTATATTATGATATTATATAATTTATTTTTACTATGCTTACTATATTTCATATACTATATAAATTAATTATGATTATATTTAAATTAATTCATAACTATAAATAATGTTTCTGAACCCTATTTCCAAAACCTGAAATGCCACTTTTAGCAGATTTCGCTCCAAATCCAGAAGCCGCAATACTGTAAAATTATGATTTTTCTGTACTGCCAAAACTGTAAGAACTGTTCTTTTCATTAAAAGCTGGCAAACCAAAACCCGAAAGCCCCCACTTGACATTAGCAATTACTTTCACCTTTTTTGAAGTAGGATTATTTAATCATTTTTCATTAATGGGATCTTTATGAAAAAGATCGGTTTAGTTTTAGGTTTCGTTCTCTTCCTTTCAGTTTCATTTCAGGTAAATGCACAGTGGTTTTGGCAAAATCCTTTGCCTCAGGGTAATAATCTTATGGACATACAGCACATTAATGATATTAATGGATTCGCATGTGGCGAGAATGGAACTTTTATTAAAACGATGAACGGAGGTGCAGTATGGTTGGTTTTACCTTTTCCAGAGACTTTTAATTTGGTCGGTATGAATTTTTTAACCTCAACAATCGGATGGGTAAGAGGTAAAAAAGGAAATAATGTTAAACTATATAAGACAACAGATTCTGGTGATTCCTGGACAGAGCAATTTTCATCTCAGGCACAATATATTTCATCTTTCTTCATTAATGAATCTCTAGGCTGGTTAAGTTCAGATGGAAACTTGTTTCAGAGTACAGATGGCGGAACATCTTGGATTCAAAAGCACACATTAGATCCAATTACTGATATAACTTTTATTGATTCTATGAATGGCTGGGCAGCTACAAATAATTATAAAATTTATTATACATCAGATGGTGGTGTTACATGGCAATTCTCCTCTGTTAGCTCCCCGCTAATTTGGAAATTAAAATTTTTTAATAATTCTATTGGCTGGCTTGTTAACAATAATAATAACGGTCCAAACATATCAAGTGCCTCTATCTGGAAGACAACAGATTGTGGATTAACTTGGCAGCAACAATTTGAATATAGTGGATGGGGATATCAATACTTTTTTACTGACTTAGATTTTATAAATGAATCAATTGGTTTGGTAGTTTCTCCACCAGGAAAGATTTTTAAAACATCCAATGGTGGATCTAATTGGGATGAAGTATCAAATGCTGAAAATTTATTTGCATTAACCACTTTGAATGAAAGTATAATGTGGGGTTGTGGACTGTATGGAGTTCAGTATTTCTCAGCTAATGGGGGCTTCTCGTGGCAAAAAAATTATCAGGGTGAACTTATCTACGAAACTAGTGAACTATTTGTACTCGATGAAAATTATGTATTTATTGGTGGAAATGGTACGTTGTTGAAAACACAGACTGGCGGAAATAATTGGGAAAAAATTGATCTAAATGTACCTAATCAATCATATTTACAAGCTAGAGCTATTTGGTTCACTGATCAATTACACGGTTGGGCTGGTTTAGAGTTGGAGGGTGGTCATGGCGCTATACTGAGAACAACAGATGGTGGCTCTAGTTGGATGAATCAAGTTGATAGTATTTATAGAGTATTTGATATTACCTTTATTAATAATACTACTGGATGGTTTATATCTGGAGATAAAATTTATAAAACTACTGACGGTGGAATAAACTGGCTAAATCAGAGTCAATTGAGTGAAGTGGAGCTTGTATCTTTACAATTTATTGATAATAATATCGGATGGACTGGCGGATATATCGGATTGTATAAAACTGAAGATGGAGGAAACAGTTGGAACGAAGTATTTCCTCTTGGGATCGATATTTCTGTTGTAGGAATACATTTCTTAAATCAAATTGAAGGATGGGTCATTACGAATGGTGGGAGTAACGGCCCAGGAATATTTAAAACAACAGATGGTGGAATAAGTTGGGTAGATCAGTCAATTACGAATTCAATTGGCATTTATTATAATGATCTTTTCTTCATTGATAACTCTGAGGGTTGGTTAGTTGGCAGTGATGCATTATCTAATGCACTATTATTATATACTAGCGATGGAGGAAATAATTGGAATGCAATGTATTTTCCATCCTCTCACTATTTAGATAAGATTTCATTTATAAATGAAAATGATGGCTGGATACTGGGAGAAAGAGGAACTATTCTCCACACAACAAATGGCGGTGTTACATTTATAGAAGATGAAAATAATCCAACTCAACCAATAGAATTTTTGTTGCAACAGAATTATCCGAATCCATTTAACCCAAGTACAAAAATCAGTTGGCAAGCACCAGTAAGTGGCTGGCAAACATTAAAGGTTTATGATATTCTTGGAAATGAAGTTGCAACTCTTGTTGATGAATATCGCAATGCAGGTTCTTACAATGTACAATTTAGAATTAACAATGTACAATTAAGTTCGGGAGTTTATTTTTACCAGCTAAGAGCTGGAGAATTTGTTGAGACAAGGAAAATGATTTTACTAAAATAACTTTGTGACTCTGCGTCTTTGCGAGAAACAAAAAGCTCATTTCACGCAGAGACGCTAAGTCGCAGAGAAATTATTTCACATCATTAACTTTAATATTCACAACATCACTAAAACCATTTAGTTCAGGATAGTACATTAAGTAACCTTGTGCAG
>CALLZX010000372.1 GCA_937858935.1 uncultured Ignavibacteriales bacterium
GGTGAATTAAATGCAAGATTCGCAATGAATAGCGACATCGTAAATCCAATTCCAGCAAGCACAGAAGCAGCATAAATCTTTTTCCAGCTAACTCCTTCAGGCTCTGATGCAAGTTTTAATTTTACTGCAAGATAAGAGAATCCGAAAATTCCTATTTGTTTGCCAAGAAATAATCCAAGTATTATTCCAATACTTACCGGATGTGTTAACGCTGAAGATAATCCTGATCCAATCGTTACTCCGGCATTTGCAAGTGCAAAAACCGGCATAATAAAAAATGAAACCCAGGGATGAAGTCCGTGTTCAAATCTTTGTAATGGAGTTAAAATCTTCTCACAGTTATTCTCAATCTTATCAACAATAGATAATCTTTCAGAATTTGTTAAGACATCCTCTCCATGCTCGCCGGCATTATCAAAATCCTTTATTAAAGTTTCAGTTTCTCTTTTAAATTTCATTGTATTTATTCTGGATGAAACAGGAATTGTAAAAGCAAGTAAAACTCCTGCTACGGTTGCGTGCACACCAGATTTTAGAAAGGCCAACCAAAGTGCAACTCCAACAAGTGTATACATCAGTAAACTTCTTACGCCCATTCTGTTCATAGCAATTAATAGGATTATCAAACCACCAGCAATAAATAAACTTGTTATTGAAATATTTGATGTATAGAAAATTGCAATTACTAACACTGCACCTAAGTCATCTACAATTGCAAGTGCAAGAATAAAAATCTTTAATGCAAGCGGAACCCTTTTACCAAGTAATGCAAGTATACCAACAACAAAAGCAATATCAGTTGCCATTGGTATTCCCCAGCCGGAAGCACTTTCGCTGCCAAGATTAAAAACTGTGTAGATAAGTGCTGGAAATATCATTCCGCCTAACGCTGCAGCAATTGGTAAAGCGGCTTTCTTTACACTAGATAACTCACCCACAAGAAGTTCACGTTTTATTTCCAATCCTACAACAAAGAAAAATATCACCATCAAACCATCATTAATCCAGTGATGCAAAGAGTAATTTAATCCTACACCACCCACATCTATCTTAACATATGTATGCCATAAGTGATGATAGGATTCTGAAAACGGAGAATTAGCCCAGACCAATGCGATGATTGTAGCAATGATTAATAAAATTCCGCCGGAAGCTTGCTGATGCAGGAATTCCTGAATCGGGTATGTTAGTATTTCAATGGGGGTTTTGTTTCGATCTTGTTTCATTTCTCCTCAATAAATATTTTCTAAATAGAATATAATATTTAATAAACGCAGTTTCTATAGAGAAAGTTTCAAACAATATTATCTTCAGAAATCTTTAATTGCACACTTTTAATTTTGTCGTCCATAGTTTGATCTCGATCCGTTCTTGTTCCAACTCTTAATGTTGAAGATATTCTGGGAGCGCCCATTTCGTGAACACGCTCATGGCATTTTTTTACTGCAGCAAATACGTCATCCCATTCGCCTTCGATGTTTGTGCCGTAAGCGTGCAGCACTGATTTTAATCCGGCATTTTTAATAATTTTTTCACATTCTGCAATATATTTTGAAACAGATAATCCGACTCCAATTGGAACTACGCAGAGATCTAAGATTACTTTCATTTTAAATCCTTTCATTTTCTCTATCAAAGTTGTATAAATAATTTCTTTAGTGGTTTGGAAAAACCCTCTGTGGTTCTCAGTGAATTCTCTGTGGAGCTCCGTGTAATAATTTAATCAATACTTTCACGGAGAACCGCGGAGATAACACGGAGTTGCACTGAGAATTAAATTAATCCAAAACTTTTAAGTAACAATATTCCAATTGCAATTGTAAATACTGAGCCGAGAGTTGTAATCATAATTATATTTCCAGCTAGTTTAGAGTTTGCACCCATCACATCAGCCATTACAAAACTTGCAATTGCTGTTGGACATGCAAACACGATAAACATTATTCCCAGATCATCATTTCTATATCCTAAGAGTATTGCAATAAATGTTAGAATAAGCGGAAGCACTACAATCTTAATTATTGATGATGAGAACGCTAATGTTGAAGCTCTTTTAAGATTTTCGATATTTAATGAGCCGCCTATTCCAACGAGCGCTAATGGCAAAGCAAGATCTGCAAGATAATTTCCGGTCGAGATAAACATTTCCGGTAATCGTATTTTGAAGAAAGAAAAGGGAAGTGCAAATACTACAGCAAGTATAAGCGGATTAAATAATATCTCCAACAACATTGTTTTGAAATTTATTTTTCCTTGATGCTTGGGTACAGTTAAAACAATAACAGCAAGAACATTATAAACAGGAAGCAGAAATGCCAGTATTAAAGTCGCCTTACCTAATGCATCATCTCCAAAAAGATTAGAAATTAATGCAAGACCAACGATTGCATAATTACCTCGAAACGCACCTTGTATAAAAGAGCTTTTGTCCTCAGCATTTTTAATATACGGAATTGTGCTAATCCAAATAAGCAGATAAGTGATGAATGTGGCAGAAGTAATAAAAACGATTTGACCAACTTCAAACACTTGTGAAAGGTCTAGGGCGGAAATTTCTAAAAATATAAAAACGGGAAGGGATATACGGAAAACGAACCTTGATGTTACATCAACAAAAACTTCGTTTATAATTTTTCTTTTTTTAGCAAAGTATCCAACTGCTATTATTAAAAACACCGGTGCCACTATGTTTGCCGTAAAAACTATATTATCAAACATCCTGCTTACCTTTGAGCAATTATACTATTAGAGAATCTATGAGTGATTTAAACTTTACAGGAACAGAGACTAATTTGTTGGATTGATAATCAAAAAAAGCTATTCCGGTTTTTGCACGAGCAATTTCTTTACCAGTTGCTTTGTTTGTTATCTTAAAAAAGAAATCGCATCCATTCTTTATAAAATTACCAACTGTCACTTCAAATAATAAAATATCTCCGTGATACCCTTGAGATTTATATTGAAGTGCCGCATCAAACATAATTATTCCTGCACCGCAAGTATCAACCTCTGAGTATCCCCAGTTCTTTAGAAATAAAATTCTTGCTTCGTGAACCATTGAAAGTATTGAATCATTGCTAAGATGTCCTGCAAAGTTTACATCATAAACTCTAACTGAAATTTCGGTTGTGTAAATAAATTTTTGGGGTAAATCGATTTTTATTCGCTGCATAATTTTCTTTATTTAAATTGTATACAGTAAAATAAAGAAAAGAAATAATATCTTTATTTAAAATGAGATTTTAGCTAAACGAGCTGATAAACAGTTATTGGATTTGGAATTCCTTTTATAACAACATCCTGATGATATTTTGGTTCTTCAGTTAACCTTATACGTTTGTACACACTATCAGAAATTAAAATAACTGAGTTCAATTCTTTATTTATTTGTTCGAGGCGTGCTGCAATAATTACCGGCTGACCTGTAACTGAGTATTGCTTTCGTTCACTTGTTCCAACATTGCCTGTAACAACTTCACCAGCATTAATTCCTATTCGTATTATGGTCTCAGGAATCAAGCCTTCTTTATTTCTTCTACTAAGTTCTTTGTTAATCTCAAATGCGGAGTTTACTGCAAGCTGGCAATCATTTTCATGTTCAATTGGAGCTCCGAAAATTGCCATCAAACCATCACCCATAATTTGTGTTACAATTCCTTTATTCTCATTTATTATCTCAATTATAAATGAGAATACATTATTCTGATATGCGATAATTTCTTCAGGAGATTTATTCTGAGCAAAGATTGAAAAGTTTCTTATATCCAAAAACATAATAGCAGCAAATCTTACACGACTTTGAATTTCATATTTATTATCAACAAGTTCATCAACAATTTCTTTAGAGATTTGCTGACCAAATAGTTTTTGTATCTCATTTCTCTCAGATTGTGCTCTATAATGCTTTATCAAACCTTTTTTTATTTGATTGGTTATCAATCCGGCAGTGTGCCCTGATATAAATAATAGTGCTGATGTTCCAAGGTACACCGGAAAAAATGAAAATGATTCAATAGCCTCGATAGGCGAAGGTTTATTACTTAAATACCAGGCAAGAATAGTAAACTGAATTGCTGCAATTGTTCCTGAAAACACACACAATTTAAAATCGAGTTCCAGTGCAGAAAGCATGATTATAAGAAAATAAAGCAGAGCAACCGGAGTAAATAGCGGAAACACAGATGGTAGATTAAATGAATAAATAATCAATGCAACAGTTGGAATACTTATTTCAATAAATGCATTTACATATCTAATTAATATAAAGGCCTTGACCCCATATCTTGTCCATTGCTTTGCCCCGCGGCTAACAAATAAAGATCTAACAAATATTACCGAGAGTATTATTATCGTTAGTTGAAATGCAATAGGGAATTGAGATATTTCTGCAAATTGTTTTTCGAATGTTAATGAAATTAAAAGAACAACTACGATCAGAAAACCTACTATACCTGCAAGAACTTTTGAACGGAAACTTTCATTTGAGATAATCTCTTCAGAAAATATTTCCTCAAAAAGTTTTGTGCTGTTATTAGCCATTGATTTTAAATCGTTTCTTATTAATTGTTTTTTTGTAATATCTTAAAATACTAAACAGTTTTTTTATACTTAAATATTGCTAATCCATTAAACACAATTGCAAACACTATCACGATTAGAAAGTGATAACGTAAATCCCAAAAACTGCTGCCTTTTAATACGAGCATTCTCATTGCTTCTATAAAATAACTAACTGGATTGATGTAAGTTAAATATTGGGCCCAGTCCGGCATGTTTTCAATAGGTGAAAATAATCCGCCCAGCAATATAAAGATCAACATAAAAAAGTATGAAATAAACATCGCTTGTTGTTGTGTATCAGCATAGACAGAAGTAAGCAGACCAAAACCGAGGAGTGCTATCAGGTATATTCCCGCAAAAAGATATCCTACCCAGAAGCTTCCGGCAGGATAAATTCCATAAACAATAAAGCTGATAAAAAATCCAACCGTCATTACAAATAAACCAAGGACCCAGAAAGGAATCAACTTACTTAATATAAATTCATATTTTTTTATTGGTGAAACATTAAGCTGCTCAATTGTTCCAATCTCTTTTTCCTTTACAATGTTCAATGAAGACATAAGGAATCCAACTAAAGTAACAAGTAGAGCCAAAACTCCTGGGACAATAAACATTTTATAATTCATTTGCGGATTAAACCAATTAGAGCTTGTAATATCTATAACAGGAATTGCATTCAGCCGTGGTTGTTGAATCCATTGGATGCGCAATTCATTATTATAATCTCGTATGATAGTATTAGCATACGCAACAGCTAGTCCGGCGGTTTGTCCGCTTATTGCGTTTGCGGCAATCAGAACTTTTGTCTCATCTTCTCTGATAAGATCACGCTCAAATCCTTCTGGAATTTCAACAATCAAATCCGCTTTATCCTTTTCAACTTGGCCTAATGCATCACTGTATGTTTTTGAATAGTCGACAAGTCTAAAATATCCGGAAGAAGTAAAATTATTAATAAGTTTTCTTGAGTATTCAGAATGGTCATGATCAACAACGCTTAGGGTAATATTTTTCATCTCATAAGTTGCTGCATATGGAAGAAGAATAAGTTGTACCACGGGTAAGGCAAAAATCATTCTTAGAATAAGTTTATCACGAAAGATTTGTAAAAATTCTTTTCGTAATAGAAATTTTAATGTTCTCATTATAACCTGATCTTAAATCTTTTTATACTGATAATTAAAAAAGTTCCTGTCATAGCTGAAAGAATTAATAATTCTTTCCAGATTTGCTCTATACCTATTCCTTTTATCATTACATTTTTTACAATTATGATGTACCATTTTGCAGGAACTAAATTAGATAGTATTTGCAGAATAGTAGGCATGTTTGCAATTGGAAATGCATAACCGCTTAACATTACAACAGGAAGCATTAAACCTAGCAGAGAAATAAGCATTGCTGCTTGTTGTGTTTCTGTAACAGTTGAAATTAGAATCCCGAGTGATAATGCACAAAAAATATAGATAATTGTAGAAGCTATCAGCAAAAACAAACTTCCCTCGATAGGAAGTCCGAGTACAAAAACACTTAGAATTAAAATCGTTACAACATTAATTAATGATATGACGAAGTATGGAATTACTTTACTTATGACAACAAGCCATGGTTTCATTGGTGAAACAAGAAGTATTTCCATAGTACCAAGTTCTTTTTCCCTTACGATTGCTATCGATGTCATCATTGCAGAAATGAGTAAAAGAATCATTCCCATTACACCGGGAACAGAAGTATATGCACCTTTTAATTGTGGATTGTACAACATCCGCATTTCTGTTTTGATAGTGTATGGTAATTTATTTTGTTGGTTCAATTCGTTTTGATAATCCATCACAATCGAACTAATATAATTTGTAAGTGTAGTTGCCTGGTTTGGATCAGTTGCATCAGCAATTATTTGAAGTTGTGCTTTGTTTGAATGTGATAATTCATATTGAAAATTTGGTTGAAAAACGATTGCAAGTTTTATTTTGCCAGATTTAAATGATTTTTCAATTTGTTCGTTAGTTGAAATTGTTCTGTCGATATCAAAATATTGTGAGCTTTCTATTTTGGTAATAATGTCCTGTGTTATTTCATCTTTTGAATTGTCAAGAATTGCAATGTTTGCATTGCGAACTTCGGTTGTGATAGCAAAACCGAAAATTAGAAGCTGAACAATCGGCAATCCAATCAATACCAGCATAGAGCGGGTATCGCGCAATATGTGATGAAATTCTTTTTGAATAAATGTTATTAATTGTTTCATTAAAAATCATTCTCCGCGTTTAGCATCACGTGCAAGCATAATAAATACTTCATCCATCGAATTAGCATTAAATTGTTTCTTTAATCCTGCTGGTGAATCAAGTGCTTTTATTACTCCATCAACCATAATAGAAACACGATCACAATATTCTGCTTCATCCATATAATGTGTAGTTACGAAAACCGTTATTCCATTGTGCGAAGCTTCGTAAATCATATCCCAGAATTGTCTTCTTGTAATTGGATCAACTCCGCCAGTGGGTTCATCAAGAAAAACAATTTTTGGTGTGTGAAAGATTGCAATACTGAATGCAAGTTTTTGTTTCCATCCAAGAGGTAGGGAAGCGACTAGTTTATCAGCCTCACTTTGCAGATTTAGTTTATTAATAAGTTCATTGCGTCTCTTTTCAATTTCATCATCGGATAGACCATATATTCCTCCGAACAGTTGAATGTTTTCATTGATGGTCAAATCTTCGTACAAAGAAAACTTCTGACTCATGTAACCAATACTTTTTTTAATCTTTTCCGTTTCTTTGTAAACATCAAAACCTGCTATTGTTGCATTACCGCTGCTTGGTTTTGAAATACCGATTAACATTTTCATTGCAGTTGTTTTGCCAGCACCATTTGCACCAAGAAAACCAAATATCTCTCCCTTAAAAACTTCAAAAGTAATTTCATTGGCAGCAATAAAATCACCAAACTTTTTAGTGAGTTTATCTGTTTTTATAACTATTTCTTTTTCAGATGTCATCTTTTTTGAATTTATTTTCTCATCAACTGCATAAAACGATCTTCAATGTTTGGTTTGATTTGAGTGATCTCGAGCTCAGTGTGATCTTTTAAATATGATTTCAATTCATTCATATCCGGATGCTCTTCATTTAAAACGAGATGATGATATTGCCCAAATGAGAAACAAGATTCAGTTTTTGAATAAGCACGCAAATCATTTAATAGATTAAACATTCTTTTTGATTTTACAGCATAGAGATTTTTTTCAAATCTGTTAACAATATTTTGTGGAGTATCAATTTCCAAAATCTTGCCTGTTTGAATAAGTGCGATTCTGTCACACAAATTAGCTTCATCCATATATGGAGTTGAAACAAGAATGCTTATACCTTGAGCTTTTAATCGCTTTAACATTTCCCAGAATTCTTTACGTGAGACAGGGTCAACTCCAGTCGTTGGTTCATCAAGAAAAAGAATTTTAGGTTTATGAATTAATGCACAACTAAGCGCAAGCTTTTGTTTCATTCCACCGCTAAGTTTGCCTGCACGTCTTGTTTTGAATGGTTCAAGTTGTTTGTAAATATCAGCAACTAATTCATAGTTTTCTTGAATCGTTGTGTTGAAAATTGTAGCAAAGAAATTAAGATTTTCCTCAACAGTTAAATCCTGATAAAGAGAAAATCGTCCCGGCATATAACCAATCATATTTCGTATGGATGTATAATTTTTTACAACATCAAGGTTCATAACCTTAGCAGTACCCTTATCAGCAAGCAGAACAGTTGTAAGAATTCTAAAAATTGAAGTTTTTCCGGAACCATCGGGTCCTATCAATCCGAAAAGTTCTCCCTCAGCAACAGAAAATGAAACATCATTTACGGCTGTTACAAAGTTCTTTTTTGCAGAATAAGTTTTTGTAATGTTATTTACTTCAATTGCATTCATAAAAAATTAGAATTTTATCTCTCCATACATGCCAATTTTTAGATAGCCGTCATTTATCACTCTTACTTTAATTGCGTAAACAAGATTTGCGCGTTCATCTTTAGTCTGAATTGTTTTTGGAGTGAACTCAGCTTTTGAAGAAACCCAATAAATTTCTCCGCTCATTTCTTTCTGTTCTTCGTTTCCTTTATCCACAAATACTTTTACTTTTTGTCCAAGTTTTATTTGTCCTAACTGGTCCCCATCAACGTAGGCACGTAAAGTCATTTCAGAAAGATTCGCAATTTTATAAAGGGCTTTACCAGTCGAAGTAATTTCATCAGGTTTCGCATAACGGGTCAAAACCGTCCCCTCAACAGGATTTTTTATGATGCTTTTGTTTATTTGATCCTGAATCTGTTCAATCTGTGCAACAAGTGGAAGAGTTTCACTTTGCAGAGCTTGCTTTGTAATTGTTAAGCTGGATTTAGTTGCCGCATATTGTTTATTTAAAACTTCTAACTGTGAGTTTACATCATCAAGTTGTTTAGTAGTTGCCGCATTTGAACTAACCAGATTTTCAATTCGCTTTTTTTCAACCTCCGCAGTTTTAATCTGTTCTTGAAGTGCTGCAAGTTGTGTGTTAACATCAGGCTGTTTACTTAATACCGCTGTAACTGATGATAACAATTGTTTTTTCTTGAGATGTAATTGAATTGTATCAACAATACCAACAATTTGATTTTGTTCAAGATGCATCCCTTCCTCAACCTGAAACATTACAAGTTTTCCCATTGCTTCGGAAGAAACAATAATTTCTTCTGATTCAAATGTTCCGGTTGCATCAAAATCTCTATTGCCATTTGAACATGCAAATACCAAAGATGTGATCAGTATGAGAGTAACGTTTAAAAATTTATTTTTCATTTTCATCTCTATTATAAATATTAATATCCTGTTGTGATTTTATAGTTATACTGTGCTAGTAATAACTGAATTTTGTGTATTTCCAAATTTTGTTTAGCATTATCTTCTGCATTCAACTCACGGATATAATCATTTGATGTAATTACTCCGTTTTCAAGTTTTGCTTGTGCCGACTGTTTTATTGAAGTTCTTAATTCGATTATGCTTTTATCTACATCAATTAGTTTTTTCAATTTATCAATGTCTTGCAGCTGCTGATTAGTTGTGATCTTTGTGTTCAGTAAGAAAGTTTCCGTTTGAGCATCAATACTTTGCAGGTTTAACTGATTGATTTCACTTTCATTTCCATAACTATAAAGATTTGATAATGTCCATGAAAATCTAATACCGGTTATGTAATACCAATCAAAATCATTTTTAAACATATTCAAACCTGGTTTTGAATATCCACCTTGAAAAAACAGATTGGCTTTCGGAATAATTTTAGAATCCGTCAGCCCACTCTGATTTTCAATAAGACTTTTCTGTGCAGAATAAAGCCTCAATTCAGGACGAATAATTTCTTCTCCGGCTAAAAAACTAATTTGCGTTGGTGTTGATAAAATAGTTGACTCATTTAAATTTTCATTAATCAGCAATGACAACATATTTAAATAAGTTTTGCGGGAAGAGCTTAACTCAATTTTTCGCTGTTCTGTTTTTAACAACTCTGCTCTTAAAACATCAACATCAGATTTTGTTGCAGTGCCATTTGAATAAGCAGCTTCAAGTTTTGAGATACTTGCATTTAAATCATTTTCTACATATTCAATTTGAATCAATTGAGCATCTATTAGAAGTACTCCTAAATAAATCTGGTTAACTCTTTCTTTAACTTTTAATAATTCTACTTCAATTTTCTGATTGTCTATTTCATTTATTGATTCCTGAATACCTGACTGTGAACCCATTATTCCACCATCATAAATAGTCTGTGTAACATCAGCAAAAATTTTGTATTGATCTTGGGTAAGTCTTTCTATCACGATTCCAGGGAATGCCATTGGAACTTGAGTTACATCTGATTGATAAGTTGCTTGTCCTGAAATCGTAATTTGGGGAAAATAACCGTTCCAAACATTGCTAACACTGTAATCCTTAGCTTTAGCAATATAATCTTTTTGTTTGATGAGCGGATAATTTATTCTTGCTTTCTCATAACAATCTTCAAGGGTAAGCTGTGTTTGCGGAGTAACTAATTCTGAACCCAGCAGCAATAGAGTTATAAATATTAATCTTTTCATAATCACATCTTATTTATTGTTTGATTAAAAACTTTACTTCCTTTTTCGGTTACAATTCCGCCAATAATTATTTTAAAGGCATAACGTGCTGCTTCTATGATTGAGAAATTGTTGTTAAGGATAAAATCAGGGTTTACTATATTTCTTATTGAGGCAACAAGAATGTTCATAATAATAGTTGTCGGATAATCGATAAATAATCCTTCATTCTTTCCCTGATCAATAACTTTAGTGATATTTCCGAACATCATTTTTGTTCTAAAGCTATCTATCTCATTCCAGAGATTGGGAAAGTATTTCCTAATTTCGTCCATTCTTTTTGGTGATACTTTTTCGGAAGCAGTTGCAAGGATATTAATTAGTTCGGCAAGTTTTTCAATTGCGTTTTTATTAGTGTTCAAAGCAGGGACTATTTTACTCTTCATTACGTTCATAAAATGTTTAGCGATCGCCATTACAAGATCATCTTTAGATGGGAAAAACTTGTAGATGGTTTTCTTACTCATCCCAAGTTCAGAAGCGACCTCATCCATAGTTGTTTTATAAAATCCTTCTTTGAATAATTTATCCTCTATTTGTTCTATTATTTTGTCTTTTTCTTCCATATTTCCTCTGGGAAACTATTTTCGTTTTTCTGGTTTCCAAAATATATCAACGTGGCTCCATTGTCAACAAGAATTTAAATCAGGTAACGAGTATCACAAATTTGCACTTAAGCCCAATATTTCTAAAATTTAACATATAATTAAATAAAGAGAGGGCTTTATGAAATTTTATCTGCTCGTTTTACCAACCATTTTTCTTTCACAAATTATTTTTTCGCAATCAAAAATTGAAAGCGATATTGAGTCTTCACTAGTTAATGCTAAAAAAGGTGTTTACTATGCCTTGTCGAATCTTCAGGGCAAAAAAGCAAAATTTGAAAAATCATTAATTGCAGATGATAAATTAATTGCAAAAGTTAAAGTGAGTAAAGAACTTAATGGAATTAAAATTGAATCAACTGGATTTTCTCAAACTAATGAGTTAACGGTTGTACTCTATAAATCCGCTGATAGTCTTATAAAAGACGGATACGTTAAAAAGAGTGATTTAGAAACTTATTCCGACGAGGAATAATTCAATAACTATTTTTTCAGTTCGTCTTGACTAAAGGGAAAATTTTTTGTAACTCTGTAACGGTTATTACAACTAATATTCAATTTGTAATTAGAGTTACAGATGGACAATCAAAGATTAATAGATCTTTTCTTAGAAGTTGCCAAAATCAATGCACTTTCCGGCAATGAAAAACCTATCGCAGATTATATAAAAACATTTCTTTCAAATCTTGATTATACTGTTAATGAAGATAACTCAAGAGAATTTACACAAAGCAATTCAGGTAATCTTATTTGCAAAATCGGCAGCGGAGGAAAATTTGTAATGCTATCCCATATGGATACAGCCCGTCCAACTGAAAATGTCAGACCGATTATTCTTGAAGATAAAATTATCTCATCCGGAGATACTGTCCTTGGAGTCGATAATAGGGCAGGAGTTTCAGTTTTACTTTATACCCTTGAAAAGATTGCAAAAGAGAAAATTCCGGTTAAGGATTTTACAGTTGCATTCACAACTTGTGAAGAAACAACTCTCTTTGGCTCGAAGAACCTTGGAATTAACGGCGAAATTAAAAATGGTTTTATATTTGATTCAGGTTATCGTCCTGGAAGTTTTATTTATTCTGCCTGCGGTGCTATTGGTTTAAAGATAAAAATTATTGGTAAGGCCTCTCATTCCGGAATCGCACCTGAAAAAGGAATCAACTCAATGCAGGTTGCAGCAAAAGCAATTAGCCAGCTTCCGCTTGGTCGAATTGATGATGAAACTACAATGAATATTGGAACACTTAGCAGCGGCTCGGCTGTAAATGTTATTCCTGAACTCACTGAACTTGAAGGTGAAGTTAGATCGTTCAACCTAAAGAAAGCAGAAGATAATTTTAATCTTCTAGCAAATATCTTTAAAGGCGAAGCTGAAAAAATCGGTGCAAAAATAGAGATAGATTATTTTTGGGATTTTGTACCTTATACAATTCCAGAATCCTCTTTTGTATTTAAAGAAACAGTTCGAGCAATTAAAAAAGTTGGATTAGAGCCAACACCCAAAATTTCTCTCGGCGGAAGTGATGCAAATTCACTAAATGGGCGGGGAATAGAATCTATCAATCTCGGTATCGGTGCTCAAAATCCACACTCAAATGATGAATTTATTTATATAGAAGATTTAATTAAATCAGCAGAAATAGCACTTGAACTTGTTAAGAAAGATTAACTAAAATGAAAAAATTATTTATCATTCTCTTCGTTTTAATTATTGTTTTATCAGTGAATGGTTTTACTCAAACAAAAGGTAAGCTTGTTATTGTTGGTGGTGTTCAAACAAGTGAGATAGTTAAAAAATATGTTGAACTTGCAGGCGGAACAGAGGCACGAATTATTGTAATACCAAATGCCGGATCAGAGCCTGTTCGGTGGAGCAAAGTGCAGGTTGAGGAGTTTGAGGAATTTGGTGCAAAAGCCGATTATTTATTATTCACCAGAGAAACAGCAGATGATGAAGTTAATCTGAAAAAAATGGATTGGGCAAACGCGGTTTTCTTTTTAGGCGGTGATCAAAGCGATCTTGCAAGAGATATGCTGGGAACAAAATTATTAGAAAAGGTTTTTGATATATATAATAATGGCGGACTTGTTGGAGGTTCAAGTGCCGGCGCTGCTATTATGAGTGAAGTTATGATTACGGGAAATGAATTAGTTAATAAAGATTCGACTGTGTCATTCGTTACAATAGAAAAAGGTAATGTTGAAGTAAAAACAGGTTTTGGATTTTTAAAGAATGCTATTGTTGATCAGCATTTTCTTAAACGTAAAAGACATAACCGTACAATAGCTTCGCTTATTGAACATCCTAATCTTTTTGGAATCGCGATTGATGAATCAACAGGCATCATTGTTTATCCAGATGAAACATTTGAAGTGATTGGCAGTTATCAGGTTTTGGTATATGATCCGATTGATGGAAATAATATTCGTGAAGATAAAAAAGGCAATCTTGGTATTAGTGATATGAAACTTCATGTTTTAATTAGCGGTGATAAATTTGATATGAAAACAAGAGAAGTAATTAAATGACCGAAGCTAAAAAGAAATTTAAGTTTCGTGTTCCTAACACGTACTTATTAATTTTTTCATTGCTTGTTTTGATTGCAGCTATGACATGGATAATTCCTGGCGGGCAATATGACAGAGCAGTTATAGACGGACGTGAAGTAGTTGTTCAGAACTCTTTTAAATACGTTCAGAATAATCCCCAGGGTTTTATTGATTTATTCATCTCTCCGTTAAAAGGATTTGTGGAAGCCGGTTTAATAATTGGATTTATATTATTTGTTGGCGGTTCCTTTAATGTGCTTGCAAAAACTGAAGCAATTAATTCTCTAATCCACAAACTTGCAAGAGCTCATAAGAATTCTAAACTGCTTCAAAAACTTTTTATTCCAGTTTTGATGTTAATGTTTTCTCTTGGCGGTGCAACATTTGGAATGAATGAAGAAATAATTCCTTTTGTATTAATTATAGTACCAATTTGTCTTGCTTTAGGATACGATTCAATTGTTGGTGTAGCTATTCCATTAGTTGGTGCACATGTGGGATTTGCAAGTGCTTTTTTAAATCCATTTAATGTCGGTATTGCTCAGGGAATTGCGGATGTTCCTTTGTTTTCAGGAATAGGTTATAGAATAATTAGTTGGGCCGTTTCAACATTTATAGCCATTTTGTTTTTGTTATGGTATGTAAAAAGATTATCAAAAAATTCTAAGATAAGCCCGACTTACGAACAGGATGAACTACGAAGAAAAAACGAACATTTTGATGATGTTTATAATCGTGAGAACCATTTTACTGTAAGACATAAAACAGTTTTGATTACATTTGCTCTCTGCTTGATTATGATAGTTATTGGTGTCATTGAACTTGGCTGGTATATAGAAGAAATTTCTGCTGCTTTTTTTATAATGGGCGTTGTGGTTGGAATTATTGGCGGACTGAAAGTAGATGAATTCACAAAAAGTTTTATAGATGGAGCTAAAGATTTAGTTGGCACTGCACTAATTGTCGCTTTAGCAAGAGCAACTCTTGTAATTTCTCGCGACGGGCAAATTATTGATACAGTTTTATATAATTTATCTCCATATATCCAGTCATCTTCGCCAATTTTTGCATCGCAAAAAATGTTTATTGTACAAGCAATAATTAATTTCTTTGTTCATTCTGGTAGTGGACAGGCAGCTTTAACAATGCCGATTATGGCTCCGCTTGCTGATCTGGCAGGAGTATCAAGACAGACAGCAATTTTGGCTTTTCAATTTGGTGAGTATACAAATATTATTATACCAACTTCTGCTGTAACGATGGGTGCACTATCGATGGCAAAAGTTCCCTGGGAAAAATGGGCAAAGTGGGTTTTACCTTTAATGATAATTTTATTTGTACTGGGATTTATTCTTTTAATTCCACCAAACTTAATAGGATGGCAGTAATTTTTTAATTAATAATTGTTCAATCATTAATAAGAGGTACGTTATGAAAAATTATTTACACGTTGTTCTCGCAAGTGTGTTAGTGCTTATTTTCCTAAGCAGTATAGCTGAAGCACAAGTAACTTTTGGAACAAGTAAAATAAATGTTAGGGTAGGACAGTATGGGGAGATAAGAATTTTTACAACTGAAGGTGTTGATACAGTACAACACATTAATAGAATCTCAGTTATTGCTGCCGGAAATACAGATCAGGTAATAGATTATTGGAAAGATTTAGAAGTAAATGTTCCTACGGAATTAGTAGCTAGTCCAACTCTTAGTGATTATGAAATTTCAGGAACCTATGACAATACTTATTCGCTTGCCCCGCCAAATTTTTTACTTGAACAAAATATTTATGGCTGGAATAATCAAAGTTATTGTTTGGGTAAATGTATAATCACGAATAAAGAAACAACTCAGATGCCTGTGTTAGCTGGACTGGACATTGTTCAATATGTTGATTTTACCTGGGAAAATGATAATATATTTTTCGATGCTACCAATCAAGTACTTACTCAATTTGATCTTCATTATGTTGGAATCAAATTATTATCTGAACCGATGACCTCTGCTCAGGTTTTTATGTGGTATGATGACTATGAACTATCAGATCCTAATTATTATAGCTGGCTTTATGAAGGAACCTTTGATACGGATACCCTTGTAACAACTGCTGATGGTGGTGTTGGAATAATAGGTGGCACACCTTCTTCGCTTCAACCTGATGAAGCTAAAACAGTTTACTTTGCTGTTGCAGTTGGTGCAAATGAAACAGAAATGTTAGCTAATATGCAGCTAGCACAACAAAAGTATAATCAATTAACCTCTATTGAATCTGATTTAAATAGCATTCCTTTAGATTTTACTCTCGAACAGAATTATCCGAATCCATTTAACCCTTCTACAAAAATTTCCTTTGGGTTACCAGTAAGATCTGATGTTGTATTAAAAGTTTTTAACACTCTAGGTCAGGAAGTAGCCGTACTTGTTAATGAGTCACTTGAAGCCGGAACGCACTCATACAATTTTGATGCTTCCAAACTTACTTCTGGTGTTTATGTTTATTCATTGCAAACCGATGCCGGAGTAATTTCTAAAAAAATGACATTGGTTAAATAATATTATTAAAGGCTCACAGTAAAATGTGAGCCTTTGTTATTATGGATCGTTACAAAGAAATAAAAGAAAAGATTACGAGTAAGTATAATTCTCTTCCAAAGAATCAGAAGAAAATTGCAGATTACTTTATTAATAATTTTGACAAAATCCCGTTTGAAAACGTACAGGATCTGTCAATTGCTACGGGTTCAAGTGTTGCATCAATTGTAAGATTTTCTCAACGAGCAGGTTTTAAAGGCTTTAGCGAACTTCGCGATTCCATTACAGGTTCACTGCAGAAAGAATTGACTAACAAACAGATTTTTCCACTGTTTGAAAAACGCAGAGTTGAAGAAGACTTACTAACCGAGGTTGCAAATCTTGATATTAAAAATATTAATGATACCCTTAATCTGATTGAACGTAAAACCTTTAACTTGGTTATAGATAGAATTCTTAAATCAGAAAGAGTTTTTACCGCTGGTTTAGGAATATCATATTTACTTGCGGAGATTTTAGCCTATCAATTAACACAAGTTGGAATCAGTTCTTCGGTATTACAGCATTCTCATACTTTATTTAATGAACATATACTTTTTCTAAATCCAAAAGATTTACTGATTGTATTTTCATTTCCACCATACTCAAAAGAAACAATTGAAGCAGCGGAATATGCTTCTAAAAGAAAAATTGATGTAATTGCAATTACAAATAAACATGCATCACCTGTAACGTTTTTTACTAAAGCAAATCTTATAGTTAAAAGTGAAAATATGCTTTACACAAATTCGTTTGCTGCTATTTCGGTATTGATAAACGCTATTGCAACGGCTTGTGCCATCAAAGACAAACAAAGAGCCAAAAAAGTTCTTAAAGAATCAGAGGAAATTATGATTAACCAGAATCAAGTAATAAGCGAGAGTTAATTATGAGAAAAATATTAATTTTAATTCTGCTTGCACCCTTTTTTATTTACTCCGGAACTACCGGTAAACTTTCCGGTACTATTAAAGATGCCCAAACCGGTGAACCATTAGTTGGTGCTAACGTAATAATTGAAGGAACAAATTTTGGTGCCGCTACTAATGTAAACGGCGAGTATGTAATACTTAATATTTCGCCCGGCAGATATAATGTAAAGTTCAGTTTTATCGGTTATGAAACAACACTAATGCAGGATGTATCAATAACGGTAGATCAAACAACATTTCTGCAGATTACTTTAAATCCGCAATCAATACAGGTTGATGAAATAATTGTTACTGCCAGAACTCCTCTTATACAAAAGGATGTAACGAGCAGTATCTCAGTTATTACTCGGGAAGAAATTGAATCGTTGCCGGTTGCTAATTTTTCTGAACTGCTTTCCTTACAAGCAGGTGTTACTGGAAGCGGTTCCAATCTGCATGTTAGAGGCGGAAGATCGAATGAGGTTGCTTATATGATTGATGGAACTATTGTTGTTGATCCTCTTCTAGGAGGGCTTGCAACTGACATTAACAATGATGCTATTCAGGAAATGAGTTTGCTTAGCGGAACATTTAATGCTGAATATGGAAATGCTTTAAGTGGTGTAGTTAATATTGTAACCAGAGATGGAGCAGATAAGTTTTCTGCAAAACTTGAAGCAAGAACTAGTGAGTTTGGTGTTGATAGATATTCATCATTGCATGAAAATAGAATAAACGGAAGCATTAGCGGACCAATTATTGTTCCTGAATATAACTTTTTTATATCTGGAGAAACTGATAGGCGAGGAAGTTATCTTCCATTTGGTTATAATGATACAAGATCTTTTTTTAGTAAACTTTCAACAACTGCAATACCTTATGTAAAAATTGCCTTTACAAATAGAGGCAGTTTAAGTGATAGACAGAGCTATAGTCATTCTTACAAATATATACCTGATCAATATCTTAGGAGACGTACTGATAGCTGGCAAAGTTCATTAAGTTTAACACATACAGTTGAAAATAATTTTTTCTATGATGTTAAAGCATCGTACTTTAATCAGGGTTTTTATTCTGGTCTTGATAAGGATACTTCACAATATCTTTCGTCAGGCGAGACACAATATTTTGAGGAATATGGTAATGGTTTTGAGTTTTATAAATTATCTGATCCTCCGGAATTAGTTGATAGCAGAAGTGCAACAGCAGATTTTAAAGCTGATGCAGTCTGGCAAGTTGGTTCAATGAATGAAGTTAAGTTTGGAGTATCGTACAAAAAACACTGGCTTAAGTTATATGAGATTTATGATCCCAAAAGAAATTTTCCATACATAGATAATTATAACACTGAACCGTTTGAAGGGGCTGCATATATACAAGACAAGATTGAATTAGCCTATCTTGTTATAAATATTGGATTACGTTTTGACTATTTAAACTCTAATGTCGAATTCAGGTCTGATCCACTGGATCCAAATTCAATTGTTGAAGTTAAATCGAGGTCACAACTATCACCAAGATTTGGAATCGCACATCCTATATCAGACCGTACAAAACTTCATTTTTCATATGGACATTTTTTCCAAAATCCTGATTTTGAATATTTATTTGAAAACAATCTGTATGATCTTAATGTGAGAGAACCGCTATTTGGGCAGCCAGATCTTGATGCACAGAGAACAATATCCTACGAAGTTGGAATATCCCATCAGTTTTCCGATAACGTTGCAATGAACGTTACCGCTTACTACAGGGATATAACAGGATTGATAGGAACACGATATTATTTCCCGTTTGTTGATGGACGTTATACAGGATATACACTTTATGTTAATGAAGATTATGCAAACATAAAGGGATTTGAAGTTACACTTGATGTTAGACCAAGTAGTTATTTTTCCGGCGGTCTTACTTACACATATTCTATTGCTAAAGGCAGTGCATCATCTGAAACAGAACAGTATCCAGGAACCGAAGAATCTACACAACTTTATTACTTAGATTTTGATCGTCCGCATGTTTTTAATGCGAGCGGCACATATACAATTCCGAATAATGAAGGGCCAAAGATTTTTAATTCTCCAGTATTTGAAAACATGGATATCAGTCTTATTCTTAAAGCAAGTTCGGGTGCACCTTACACACCTTCGGGCAGAGACATAGGATTTGTGGAAAAAAATTCTTTAAGACAGCCCGGCTTATATAATATCGATTTAATGATTGGTAAAGAGTTTGAATTAACAAATAATATGAGATTAAGGTTGTTTGCAGAAATTCAAAATCTAACGGATCACAGAAATATTCTTTATGTATACGGTGATACTGGCGACCCTGATTTTACTACGGTTGGCGGATATTCAACCGAGTATATGCAGGATCCATCAAACTATGGTCCGCCGCGTTCTGTTCGTTTAGGTTTTACATTTAGATTTAATTAATCATTCTATCTTAAGGCAGAAAAATGAGAAGAGTTTTATATCTACAAATATTAACCGCATTACTAATTTTTACATCATCAGTTTACGCACAATATGATAAAGATGTTGAAGATAAAGATCCGCTGCAAAAAACTTTAAGAATAGAGGATCGTGCAGCAGGCATACATAATGCAAGCAACATCGGGTTGTTTTTTGAAAATCGCGGTAAACTTTATCCGAGAAATGTTTCGCAAGGCCCTTCAGGTGAGTTCCCAATCAACAGCCAAAAAAATTATATCTATCGCGTAAACCAATACGTTGCTATTCCAGGGAATGCAATACAGGGCCGCTTTACAACAAATGAGGAATGGGAAGCTGCTTTTGGTTACCATAATAGTGATACAGCAAGAGTTGCAATGAGTGATGATCCAAACTCATGGCATCCTGAACATGGCTGGCCTGTAAAAGATGCAAATGGGAATAATATTATTTTATCAGATCAGGATAGTTATTGCGTTTTTAATGATAGTAATAACACTGTGCAGATTCTTGGAATACAGGTAGCGCAAACAGGTTATGCATTTGGAACAAACTTTGCCAAAAATGCACTCTACTTTAAGTATGAAATAACAAACACAAGCCAAAACACATATGACAGTCTTTATTTTGGGCTCCATAATGATATGGATATTGGTGATATAAGCGGCGGACTACCTGAATGGGGAGATGATAAAGTTAATTTTATAAAAGACCAGAACCTTGCATACTTTTATGATGATGGTGTTTCAGGTGAGTGGCCTGACGGCAAAACAGGTTTCTTCGGAGTAATGATGTTAAAAACACCTGAAATTAACGGAACTCAATTAGGTATTACAGATTTTCATTATATGTTATACAATGATGACAATATATCTGACATTGATACAATACAGTATGGGTTTATGTCTTCGGATCCGGATCTATATAATTCATCTATCGGAAATAAGTATTTTCACATAGGTAACAGCAGTAATCTTCATTACGATGATCCTGCCACAATTCCTGCTTCTGGTATGGATATACAAGCACATATTTCATCTGGTCCTTATATCTTAGGCCCTACAGACACATTAGTTTTTTATACGGCCTTTGTTGCTGGAAACACATTATCAGAATTGCAGGATGCAGCTACTGTTGCACAAAACGCAGTCGATGCAAATTTTAACTTACCAAAACCACCGAGTCGTCCTAATCTTTATTCTGCAGATGGTGATTTTAAAGCTACATTATATTGGGATGACACAGCTGAATTAAGTTATGATGAATTTTCCGGTTATGATTTTGAAGGATACAGACTTTATAGGAGTAAAGACAGAGGTGTTAATTGGGATAAAATTGCTGAATTTGATCTGGTCAATACAACGGGCAGCAATTCAGGATTACAATATAATTATGTTGATACAACTGTAATAAACGGATTTGAATATTGGTATTCTATAACTGCATTCGATAAAGGAAGTTCTATATTAGAAAGTTTAGAAAGTCCGATTGGAAATTCTCTTGATGCAATAAATACTGTATCCGTTATTCCAAGATCTGAAGCGATAGGCAGAACAGCGGTATCAACACTCGAAGTAACAAATCTTAATTCGGGTAACTCAAATTATTCTCTTGAAGCTGTAACAATTGATGATGAAACTCTTGCGGGAAATGAGTACAAAACAACATTTAATTTTACCCCCAGAAAAGAGGTTGGTGATCTTGCAACCAGTGTTAGCGTTTTAGTTACTGATTCAAATGCTACAAAACCCTATAAATACGCTCTTGAGTTTACAAGTGCCAGTACTTTTGATTTAAAGAATATTACTTTAAACACAGTTATAAGAACCGGGTATCCTTATCCTGCTGGCGGAAGAGATCTTGTTATAACAGGTGAAGGTTTAAGAGTTAGTATGCGTGATACTACTGGAACTGAACCGGAATTCAGACCAGAACAAGGGGATATTATCACAATAAATTATGCTATGACGGTTGTTCGTAATGAACTTGACTCTGTTATAAAAAGCCGCCCGCATCAATTAAAACAAATTCAAACTACTATTGATGGTGTTTCTCTTCAATTAATTGAGCCGGATATTATTAAAAGTGTTTCCAGAATTGGCGGCACCGATAATGTTGAAATGGATTTTGAAGTTCTTTATTCTGATTCCATTTTAGAAAAAATTTACATTGCTTCGATAGAAGGAAACGGAAATATAAATGGTAGTGGTTTTGTCTTATTATCAGTAACTGAAACTGATATTCAACTTGATACATTATATACTGATGAAACTTTTTATTTTGACGGAATTGAGGGCACAATTATTTTTCCAACAAATTCACCTCCCGCGGCAGGAAATAGATTTTCTGTTGAAACGATAAAACCTGTTATGCCCAATATTAAAGATTCATATTCATTTAAGATCGCTGGCTCCAGAATAGATAATCAAGTAGTTGCAAATGAATTAAATAAAATTCGAGTTGTTCCAAATCCATATATAGTATCTTCGCTTTGGGAACCAGAGTTTGGTGAACTAAGAAAAGAACCATTAAGGCAAATCCAATTTATAAATCTTCCTCCTGAGTGTACCATTTACATCTTTACTGTTGATGCAGATTTAATTAAGACTCTAAATCATAGTTCTATAAATGGAACTGAAGTTTGGGATCTAAGAACAGAAGGCGGAAGAGAATTAGCTGCCGGAATCTATATTTATGTTGTTAAGACAAAAGATTCCGAGTACAAAGAACGATTTGCAATAATCAAATAAGCTGATGCAGGAGATTATATGAAAAAATTAATAATAATATTTTTAACAGTACTTGGTTTCGGATCTGTCTTTGCACAAAATCCAAATCTCGGAACATCAGGTGCACAGTTTCTGCAACTGCCGGTGGGAGCCAGATCTGAATCAATGGGTGGTGCAATTGTTGGTTTAGCTGATGATGCATCGGCAGTATTCTGGAATCCGGCAGGAATCGTAAAAGTAAACAATGTTCAAGCGCACTTTTCTTATATGAACTGGTTTGATCTGTTTGATTTTAATGCTGCCTCTCTTGTTTATAATGCAGGAGACATGGGTGTGTTTGGTGCAAGTATGGTATTGCTTTCAACTGATGAAATGGAGATAACAACTGAAGAAGAGCCAAATGGAACAGGAAGATATTTTGATGCTGGGGATGTAGCTCTCGGAATATCTTATGCAAAATATTTAACAGATAGATTCAGTGTGGGCATAACTGTAAAATATATTAATCAAAGAATATGGAATGAAACAGCATCAGGAGTTGCATTCGATATTGGAACACAATACAGATTGGATTTTCAAAACCTAACAATTGCAATGTGTATGACAAATTTTGGTGCGGATATAAAATATGATGGATCTGATCTTGACTTTACATATCGAAAAGATGATAGTTATCCAATGAGTAGACTAATACCCAGCCGTTTAAGTACTGATGAATATCCGTTGCCGTTAAATTTTCAAGTGGGAATCGGGTTCGATGTTTTTGAATATGAATTTGTAAAGATGAAAGGTGCAATCGATGTAACACATCCAAATGATAATGCAGAACGCGCTCACTTTGGAACTGAGTTTTCTTTCTTTGATAGATTTTTTATTCGTGGCGGCTATAAATACAATTATGATGACCAGGATTTTACGTTTGGTGCAGGTGCTAATGTTCCGTTAGGAAGCACAGCAATTTATTTTGATTATGCATTCTCATTGTATGATATTTTACCAAGTGTTCATCGTGTTTCAGTTAATTTAAGTTTCTAATTAATATATATCATCTTATGAAAAAATTTTTATTGGCATTGTATATTCTTTTTATCTTAACCTTTTCTATTAATCCTTGTACAACTGCGGTTGTATCAGGCAAGGCAACAGATGATGGAAGACCATTACTATTAAAGAATCGTGATGCGGATGCTTTGCAAAATAAATTAGTTTATTTCTTTGATGGGAAATATAGATTTATCGGGCTTGTTAATTCTGAAGATAAAGATAACAAAGATGTTTGGTGCGGATTTAATGCTGCTGGTTTTGGAATAATGAATTCTGCCTCCTACAATCTTAAGATAAACGACACAACAACTATTGCTGATCTTGAAGGCAGGATCATGAAATTGGCTTTAGAAACTTGTGCAACACTAGAAGATTTTGAAAAATTGTTGAGTGATTTGCCCAAACCACTTGGAGTTGAAGCGAACTTTGGAGTTATCGATGCAAATGGCGGCGCAGCATATTATGAAACTGATAATTTTAAGTTTATTAAATATGATGCTAATGATCCTTCAGTTGCACCAAACGGATATCTAATCAGAACAAATTATTCTGTAGCCGGTGAAGACAACAAAGGCTATGGCTATATAAGGTATGCTACCGCAAGCGAACTTTTTGAAAATCAAACTAAAGAGGGTAAGCTATCTTTTGAATTTTTAATTAATGATGTCCCAAGATGTTTAATTCATTCATTTACTAAAACTGATCTCAGAAAATCCTTACCTGCAAATGAGAGTGAAGCAAATTACATTTTCTTTAGAGATTACATCCCAAGACACTCAAGCTCGGCCGCAATTGTAGTGCAGGGAGTAAGAGAAAATGAATCACCTTCTTTAACAACAATGTGGACAATACTTGGGTTTCCACTTACTTCGGTTATAGTCCCGGTTTGGCTTCTGGAAGATGGAACCATGCCTAAAGTTTTACAAGCGGATGAAACAGGAAATGCGCCATTATGCAATGTTGCTCTTAGATTAAAGGATAAAGTATTTTCATCACAAAATGATGCAAGTGAAAATTATTTGAACTTATCAGCATTGATGAATAAAGAAAATTCAGGTGTTCGCCAAAAATTGATTCCAATTGAAGAACAAGTTTTAGCAAAAGCAAAAAATATTTTAATCGATTTTAGAAAAGTTGGAGTCAATTATTCAGAAGCTAAAGAATTTTATAGTTGGATTGATGATGAAGTTTATAGTGAAATCAAATCGAAGTTTAAATTGAATTGATAACTACTCATAGTGAAAATAATATCTAAAATAATCCTATCTCTTCTTCTTACTATTAATCTTACTCTCAATCTATATGCTCAGGGATATATTTGTGCAGTTGGCGGCGGAAGTGAAGATTATGGTGATTGGAGTGATGAACCTTATTCCTGGATTGTACAAAAATCCGACAGTGGAAAAATTATAATTCTGGGTGTTAGCAGTGCAACAGAATGGCTTCCAACATACTTTATGTCATTCGGTGCTGATACAGCTTACAATAAAACCATTTCTACAATTGCAGCTGCAAATCTTCAAGAAACCTACGATGAACTGATAACTGCAAAAGCTATCTTCATTCGCGGTGGAGATCAATGGGATTATATTCGTTTGTGGAAAGGAACTAAAGTCGATTCAGCAATTAATTTTATTTTTCAGAATGGTGGAGTAATAGCAGGAACGAGTGCCGGAGCCGCAGTTCTTGGTGAAGTTGATTTTAGCGCTCAAAGTGGTTCAGCTTATCCTGAGGAAGCATTACAAAATCCTTTTTACAGCAGAATGAAGTTTGAAAACAATTTTTTGAATCTCATTCCAAATGTTTTATTTGATACACATTTTACTGAACGTGCAAGACACGGAAGATTAATTGCTATGATTTATAATCAGTATTATTCTTCAGGCAGAGAGTTAATTGGGACGGGAATAGACGACAGAACTGCAATCTGCATTACACCTGATGGAGTTGGTGAAGTGATGGGCAGTGGAGCTGTTTCAATTTTTTATAAAGATGCGCTTTCAAAATATTCTGCGATCAATACAGGCAAGTACACAATTGAAAATATGAAATCACATCTTCTAACAAAAGGCTGGAAGTATGATTTTGTAAACAATGAAATTTCATTTATTCCTGCATCAGCTAAAGATGTTGATCCAGACCGTGTTTGGTTTTATCCACAAACAGATTTTTATCTAACAGGAAGTAATAATCTTACTTCGCATTTAACTAGTCTAACAACATTCTTAACTGAGAATAATAATTCTTACATTTTAGTTATTTCACATCCGGGTTTCAGTAACTCGATAACTACAATTACAGATTATTTGAGTTCTAATAGTTACAACTATGACTTATTAAACATTACCACATCAAATCTAAATGAAGCTGCGGATGCCGGTAAAATAAATCAGGCAACTTGTTTCATCTTCGCGGGTGATTCTTTAAACGTACTTAGTTATTTGAATCAGCCGGGTGGATTGGTGAACACAGCGTTTTACAATTCATTAGCTCAGAACATTCCGGTTTTCTTTTTTGGCAACACTGGTAAAATATCCGGTCATGATTTTATTGGAAATACAGATACAGATTTATATGCCGGATATCGAGGTAAAATGACTATCAATGAAGGCTTATTCATTTTTCCTGAACTAATATTTCAACCATTAATTTTTGATAATTCAGACTATTATGAAAATAGGATGAGTTCTGTTTTATGGGGAATGATGCGTAATAGAAAAAGAATAGGAGTTTATCTTAATGGAAATGATTTAGTAAAAGTAAAATCGTTAGAAAACTCTATATGCGGAAATGTTCAGACGCCTTATATAATTGTTGATGCTAGAGAAACAACAAAAGTAGATTCATCAACATATCGTGCAAGTGGAAGTATTGGACCAAGACAAATTGTTGCAATGAATAATGTAAGGTTTTCAATTACAAATTATCCGCAAATAAATTATTTATTAGAGCAAGGAAAATTCGACAATCTTACTGCAATTGATAATCAAGAAGAAATTAAATTCGAACCAAAAAGTTTTCAATTGTACCAGAACTATCCTAATCCTTTTAATCCATATACAACATTTAAATGGAAATTAAGCAAACCTGGAAAAGTGACATTAAAAATATTTGATCCACTTGGAAATGAGGTTGAGACTTTAATTGATGGTTATTATGACTCTGGTTTTCATTCTACCTTCTACAGTCTAAATTCTAAATTATCCAGTGGTATTTACTTTTACAGATTATCAACTCCAAACTATTCAGAAACAAAATCAATGGTACTGTTAAAATGACAAAAATATTTTTCTTTATTTTTATTCTAACGACTGTGAATATATTTTCACAAAGCGTTCTTACACCTTTACAAAAATCTGATTATAAAAAAATTACTTCTCATTCAGAACTTTCACAATTCATAAAAGAAGTTGATGATAAATCAGATTTGATTAAAAGTGAAGTACTCACAAAATCTGTTGAAGGCAGAGAATTATTTGCAGTTTACTTTTCTAAAGCTGGTTTTGGAATAGATGAATCAAAAATTAAAGTATTAATCTTTGCTCAACAGCATGGAAATGAGCAATCAGGAAAAGAAGGTGCATTATTATTGATCAATGAATTACTGAAACCAGAGAGCCAATACTTATTTGATAAAATTGATTTTGTACTTGTTCCGCAGATGAATCCCGATGGATCTGAAAAAAATCAGAGACGCAATGGAAATAGTATGGATCT